>JAFYPS010000182.1 GCA_017547395.1 Clostridia bacterium | reverse complement strand
GGGCGTCTTTTTCAAACAGGATTTTTCCGGTGCTTTTTTCCATAACAACCGCGGATGGAGAAGCTATTTCGCCTGCAGATACTGCAGCTTGAGCGGGTAGTAGCAAAAAAGAAAATAGAAGTAAAAAGCAAAGTGTTTTTTTCAAAACGGCACCTCCGAATAAATTATATAGCAATATACGATTTTTCATATGTGGACATGAGTGATAGCGTGTACAAATTTTAAATCTTTGGCATAAGATGTTGGTGAAAGGGGGAATTTCTGTGAATTCGGTTTATTTGACAAGCAGATCGATTACCTATGCGCAGAGAATGGAAAAAGTGCTTATAAAGAACGGCATTTCCGCGCATATTGAGCGTCCCGAACTTGAGATTACAGAGCGTGGTTGCGCTTATGCAGTGGTGGTTTCGGAAGGTTTTTTTGCCGAGGCGATAGATGTCCTCAGATATAATGGGATTTTGCCGGTAAAAGCGGTTGTACGCGATAGATACAACGGTTATAAGGTGATAGATATATGATTTATCTTGACAATGCCGCGACGACGTTCAAGAAGCCTCAGAGTGTGCTTGATTCGGTTATGAATGCGTATAAAGAGAGTACGAGCGTTGGTCGCGGAGGATATGAAAGCGCAATGAAAGCCGCAGAAACGGTTTACGGCGCACGAGAAAAGGCAGCAGAGCTTTTTGGTGCAAGTGCACCTGAGCAGGTTGTATTTACAAGCAATGCAACACACGCGCTAAATTTGGCGATAAAAGGCGTGTTGCGTGAGGGAAACTGCGTTATTTCAGGATACGAGCACAACTCTGTCGTCAGACCAATAAAGGCATGTCATGGGCTTGAATGTAGAATTGCGACGGGAAAACTCTTTTGTCCTGAAATAATTGCAAGAAGTTTTGAGAGGCTTATTGATAAAAATACTGTTTTTGCTGTATGCACACATATGTCAAATGTGTTCGGGTATATACTTCCGATAGAGCGAATAGACGAAATCTGTTACAAAAAGGGAGTTCCGCTTATTATCGATGCCTCGCAGTCTGCAGGGAGTCTGCCGATAAAAATCTCGCGTCTTCGCGCTTGCGTCTGCATTTGTATGCCGGGGCATAAGGGGCTTTACGGACCGCAGGGAACGGGACTTCTCATTTGTCGTGAGGGAGAGAAACTGAATACAATTATTGAGGGTGGAACAGGAAGTGTGTCACGTGATATCACACAGCCTGCCTTCATGCCGGACAGACTTGAGTGCGGAACACATAACGTGCCGGGAATTGCGGGCCTCTCGGCTGGTATGTCATATATAACAGAGCGCGGAGAGGGTGCAATAATGCGTCATGAGAGAAGTCTTATGCGGGAAATTGCTCGTGGTTTGAGAAGACTTGAGGGAATAAAAGTGTTTTCGAGCAGTGACGCTTTATTGCAAGGTGGAGTTCTCTCTTTTGTGTCGGATAAAATGAGTGCTGAAGAAATTGCAAATGTGTTGAGTGATAAAAAAATCGCAGTACGAAGCGGGTTTCACTGTTCTCCGCTTAGTCACGAAAGTGTCGGAACGGTGAAGGGAACAGTGCGTGTAAGTGTAAGTGACTTTACAGATGAAAACGAGGTTGCTGTCTTCTTGAAAACGCTTTCTGATATCCTTTCTGAGCGGCAAAAAACTACAAACTAAAAATTTTCTGTAAATTAACAAAAAAAGGTTTCCCAAACACCCTTTTTTGTGCTATTATATATAATATAGTATTTTATGGCAGAGAGGTGTGTTTGATGGAGCTTTTTAATCAAGCGATCAGAGATCTCACGATATTCGGTCTATGGGATTTGGTTGACATTGCCGTAGTCTCTTATATCGTTTATAAGTTAATAAAGCTTTCGCGAAATACGAATGCAGGAAGGGTTATCAAGGGCGTAATACTTTTGCTGCTTGTTGCGCAGGTTTCGGGCCTTTTGGGTCTGAATATCTTAAACTTCCTGCTTGTCAATACGCTCCAGCTCGGTCTTCTTGCTCTTGTTGTCTTATTCCAGCCTGAACTTCGCCGTGTGTTTGAAAAAGTTGGAAGCAAGAAATTTCGCTTCTATACAGACAAGGACGTTGAGCCATCAGAGGTTGAGAATGCGATTGCTCAAACGGTGGAGGCTTGCAAGAGCCTTTCGTGGTCAAGAACCGGTGCACTTATTGTTTTTGAGAGAGATATAGTTATTTCAAGCGTGCTTAAAACCGGAACCGTCCTTGATTCCAAGGTCAGTGCAGAGCTTCTGAAGAATATCTTTTTCCCGAACACTCCAATGCACGACGGTGCTCTTATAGTCCGTAACGGCAGAGTGGCAGCGGCAGGGTGCATGCTTCCGCTCTCAGCGAACACGAACCTGAGCAAGCAGCTCGGTATGCGGCATCGTGCCGGTGTAGGTATGAGTGAAAACTCTGATGCCGTTGTCGTTGTTGTTTCCGAGGAAACGGGTTCTGTTTCAGTTGCAATCGGTGGTATGCTTAAGCGCCACCTTGCTCCGGAAACTCTTGAAAAGCTTCTCAGAAACGAGCTTATGCCGACTGTTGAGGAAGAAAAGCAGAAGACACTCTGGGGATTTATTGTCGGCATTTTTACGAAGAAAAAGGAAGATGAAGAGATATGAAACGTAGTGCTATGATGGATTGGTTGAAAAAATATGATGTATTGACCAAAGCGCTTTCCGTTTTAATCGCTTTGGTTCTCTGGCTGTATGTTGTGAATGTTGTGAATCCTTCAACAGAGCACACATACCGCGGAATAACCCCTGTTTTTGTAGGGGAAGAGACAATCAGGACTTCCCAGAATCTTATGGTTGTCGGTAAATATACAGTTGATGTCAAGATTTCGGGCAGTCGTAAGGACATTCGTTCGCTCGATAAGAACGACATACGTGTAGAGGTTGATTTGTCAACGCTTACAGGACCCGGAACGTATGAACTTCCGATAACGATTGCTCCGCTTTCTTCTGCATAT
>JAFYPS010000181.1 GCA_017547395.1 Clostridia bacterium | reverse complement strand
TTTATGACCAGCCACCCGAAAGACGTTTCTGACGAGCTTATTGAAGTTATGGCAAAATCCAAGCATATAGCAAAGCAGTTTCATCTTCCGCTTCAGTCGGGAAGCGACGCTGTACTTAAGGTTATGAACCGCCACTATGACAGCGCGCACTATCTTGACAACGTGCGCAAACTTCGTGCGGCGATGCCTGACATCACTCTTACTACGGATATTATCGTTGGTTTTCCGGGAGAAACCGAGGAGGATTTTGAAGCAACTCTTGAGGTTTTGCGTACGGTGCGCTATGATATGATATTTTCTTTCATTTACTCTCCGAGAAACGGTACACCTGCGGCAAAGATGGAAAACCAGATATCCGATGATGTAAAGTCTTCGAGAATGAAGCGACTTCTTGACCTTCAGAATTCGATTTCTTACGAAAAGAATCTTGAAACCGTAGGAAAAACTCTCCGCGTGCTTTGTGAGGGCCCGAGCAAAAACGATCCCGATATGTTTACAGGCAGAGCGGAGTCTAATAAACTCGTTCATTTTAGAGCCGATGAGAGTTATATCGGAAAATTTGTTAATATTAAAATTACCCGTGCAGAACCCTTCAATCTGCATGGCGAAATAGTAAAATAATTTTAAAGAGGAAATAGAAATGACTAAGGAAATTCTTAAAAAAGCAATTGAACTCGGCAAGCTTATCGCCGAGAGTGACGAGGTAAAGGCTGCAAATGCGGCAAAGGAAAAGTATGAAAGCGATGCTGCTATTCAGGCGGCAATTACCGAGTATAATGCTCATAATAAGGCTCTTGCTGAAGAGTATAAAAGAGCGGAGAAGGATGAGGCTCTTATGTCCTCTATCAAGAACCGTATCGGCGAACTTTACAATGAGATTATAGGCAGTCCCGTTTATGCTGAGTATATGAATGCTCAGGAGGGCGTTGGTCAGCTTATGAGCCTTGTAAACGACGAGATTAATTTTGCAGTTACAGGTGAGCGTCCCAGTGAGAGCGCATGTTCGGGTAACTGTTCTACCTGCGGCGGCTGTCACTAATTTGAGTTTTTGTCTTTGGAGGTGAAACGTACATGGGATATACCCCGATGATGCAACAGTATTTTGAAGTGAAGAATAATTACAAGGATTTTATCCTGATGTACCGTCTCGGAGACTTTTATGAGATGTTTTTTGACGATGCCTATACCGCATCGCGTGAGCTTGAACTGACTTTGACGGGAAGAGATTGCGGTATGGAGGAGCGCGCCCCTATGTGCGGCGTCCCGTTCCATAAAGCGGATGTGTATATTGGCAGACTTGTTGAAAAAGGATATAAGGTTGCGGTGTGCGAGCAGACCGAGGATCCGGCGTTGGCGAAAGGGCTTGTACGCCGCGAGGTGGTAAAGATCGTTACTCCCGGCACAGTTACCGACAGTTCTCTTTTGTCAGATCAGAAAAATAACTTTCTTTGCTCGGTTTGTCTTGCTGATGACGTGTATGCTATCGGCTTTGCAGATGTTTCTACCGGTTGCGTTTACACTACCGAATGTTGTGGCGACGTTAAAATAAAGCGTTTGTTGAACGAGATTTCTGCATATTCTCCAAGCGAGATACTTATAAATGCGGCAAAAGGAAAGCTCCCCGAATTTGACGTGTTTGTACGCGAGCGTATGAATTCACTTGTTGAGTACGAGCAGTCTTTCCGCTTTGATATCCCCGAGGCAAAAGAAATAGTTGCAGCGCAGTTTAAGGAATATGATACTTCGCGTCTCGGCGGAGCGGCAAACAGAGCGGTTGCGGCGCTTATCGGATATATAAAGGAAACTCAGAAAACCGATATTTCGTTTATAAAAGAGCTTAATGTTTATACGGATAACCAATATCTTGAGCTTGATATAAGCACGTACCGTAATCTCGAGATAATCGAGTCAATGCGCAACAAAGAGAAGAAAGGCTCGCTTCTTTGGGTGCTTGATAAGACAGGCACTGCAATGGGCGCGAGAATGCTTCGCTCGTGGCTGCTTCATCCTCTTCGTCAGATACCTGACATTATGCGCCGTCAGTCTGCGGTGAGTGCGCTGTGCGAAGAGTATATGACGCGAGAGGAACTTTCCGACCTGCTTTCAGGTGTGCTTGACCTTGAACGACTTATGGCTAAGATTGCATATGGCTCGGCTAATGCCCGCGATATGCTTGGAATACTAAGTAGCATTTCGGTTATTCCCGAGGTGAAAAGGCTTGTTTCTGCGCTTGACGGTGAGGAGTTCAAAGAAATACTTAACGGAATGGATGATCTTGCCGATATCCGTGCGCTTCTTTCTACGGCGATTGAGGACGAAAAAACGCCGCTCACCATTCGCGAGGGCGGTATAATCAAGAAGGGATATAACGAGGAGATAGACAAGCTTCGCGAGATACGTGACAACGGCGAGGATTATAAGCTCGCTATAGAGGCAAAGGAACGCGAGGCTACGGGTATTAAACTGCTCAAGGTTGGTTATAACCGCGTTTTCGGTTATTATATCGAAGTTACGAAATCACAGCTTGAGCTCGTTCCCGAAACTTATATTCGCAAGCAAACGCTTGCGAATTGTGAGAGATATATCACACAGGAACTCAAAGAGCTTGAAGCGACAATCCTTGGTGCAAACGATAAGCTTTGCGCAATGGAGTATAGTATCTTCCAGCAGATTCGTGAGTACCTTGCAACCCATAGTGCACGAATTCAGAACAGCGCGGCACTTCTTGCAAGACTTGACGTTTATATCAGCCTTGCAACGGTTGCGGCAAAGAACAGATACGTTTGTCCGGAACTTGCCATAGACGGACGTATTGAGATAAAGAATGGCAGACACCCCGTTGTTGAGAAGTTTATTTCCGACTCGTATTTCGTGCCTAACGATACTTTGCTTGATACGGAGCATAACAGACTTCTGCTCATCACCGGTCCCAATATGGCGGGTAAATCCACATATATGCGTCAGGTTGCGCTTATAACCCTGATGGCACAGGTAGGTTCGTTCGTACCTGCAGACAGTGCGGTTATTTCGATAGTTGATAAGATATTTACGCGTGTTGGCGCTTCAGACGACCTTGCTTCCGGACAGTCTACTTTTATGCTTGAAATGAACGAGGTTTCATATATTCTTCGCCATGCGACAAAGCATAGTCTTATAGTTTACGACGAGATAGGCAGAGGAACGAGCACGTATGACGGTATGAGTATTGCACGCGCCGTTGCCGAGTATACTCTTGGAAAGAAGATCGGTGCAAAGACGCTGTTTGCTACTCATTATCATGAGCTTACCGTACTTGAAAATGAACTTGACGGCGTTGTGAACTATAACATCGCTGCGAAAAAGCGCGGAGACGATATTACTTTTCTTCGCAAAATTGTACGCGGTGCTGCAGATGAGAGCTATGGTATTGAGGTTGCAAAGCTTGCCGGGGTTCCAAATGAAGTTATCCGTCGCGCAAAAGATATTCTTAAAGGTATCGAAAGCGGCGATGTTACCCTGAAAAAACCTGAAAAAACGGCAGATGAAGAAACCTTTGATATGTTTTCTGCTATAGGCGCCGAGGATGAGCGCGAGGTGGCAGATACTCTTCGCGCCGTAGATATTAATACGCTTACTCCCATTGAGGCTATGAACCTCATATTTGAACTAAAAAAGAAACTTAAATAGAAAGGCGGTGTGCGTAAATGGGAAGAATAAACGTGCTCAGCACTCAGGTTGCAAATCTGATTGCCGCAGGCGAGGTTGTTGACCGTCCTGCATCTGTTGTAAAAGAACTTATTGAAAACTCTATTGACGCACACGCAAAAAACATAACCGTTGAAATAAAAAACGGCGGAGTTTCGTATATTCGCGTTTCAGATGACGGTCACGGCATTACCCCTGAGGATATGCCCCTTGCACTTAAGCGCCACGCGACAAGTAAAATTGCAAAAGCAGAGGATTT
This sequence comes from Clostridia bacterium, assembly GCA_017547395.1. The sequence goes on along the minus strand of JAFYPS010000181.1, from coordinate 440 downwards.
GAATGCAATTTTCACGCTTGGATTCAGAGGAGAGGCTCTTGCAGCCATTTCTTCGGTTTCAAAAGTGCGCATAATGTCAAAAACGTCGGAAAACACAAGCGGCACGATGCTTTATTCGGAGGGCGGAGACATACTTGAGGTGCGGGAGGTCGGATGTCCGAACGGCACCACGATTACCGTTGAGGAAATTTTTTCAAACGTTCCTGCCCGCCGTAAATTCTTAAAGAAAGATTCGACCGAGGCCGCGGCTGTATGTGCATCGGTAGAAAAGGTCGCGCTTTCTCATCCGGAGATAGCATTTAGGCTTATATCCGATGGAAATGTAAAAATAGAAAGCAGCGGCAACGGCAAACTTGATCACGCCATATATTCAATACTCGGTAAGGACTTTGCAAAAAAGCTTCTGCCTGTAAAGTATCATTCTGACGGGGTCGACGTCT
>JAFYPS010000180.1 GCA_017547395.1 Clostridia bacterium | reverse complement strand
CATCGTATGCAAGCGGCACACCGCCCTTGTAGCTGCAAAAACGGCTGGAGCGCTTACTGCTGAAAATATTTATTTCGTCCGTCTCTCCGACGTTAAAATGAGTATGCTGTCTGAAGAGATTTTCATTTCCGTCTACGTACATATTAGCTGGCATCATTTTCCTCCGAGATTAAGGCTTAAAACAGCATCGTTACCTTTTACAAGCTGCATCGACATATAGGTTGTCAGTACTTCAAGCATTTTGATTCTGAACTCAAAATCGTCCCACACGGCTTTTCTCACCATATCAATGGTGTCAATTATCGCACCGTCGATTTCTTCCATAAGCTCCCTGTCTATCACGCGACCCGTGGCCTCTCTGATTTTAAGGGCGACAGAACGCCTGAGAAGCTCGTCCTCAAGCTCGGTTACAACCGGTACTCCGCTTTCAATCCGGCGCACGTCATCCTCGGTTATGGGACCTCCGAGATATCTGAACCCGCCCGAGCATTTTTCTATGCTCTCTTCGACTTTTTTATGAATATGCCTTCTGATATGTGTGAACGCATTGTAGTAATTGCTGTCGGAAGTGTACTCAAGGCAACTGCTTATTATCACTTCCTTTTTTACAAGGCGCCCTGCATTCTTTGCGAGAAGTTCGAGAATATTCAGGTGCCTGTTCTGTATTTTGGCAACACGCTCATTACCGTGAAAAACTTCCTTTTCATCAAAATCGATATGATATTCCGGATCCTTGAGTTTTGATATACGGCTCACTGAATACTCCCCCCTTTCAGTAAAGTTAAGGAAAATTTAAGGTTTTGTTGTAAGATTTGTTATAGAATGAAAATTTACACTGAAATCAAGAAATAAATCTCTTGATTTCGGGGGTAAATGATATGACCAAAACCGAGTTTTATGAAAACGAGTTTACAAAAGCATTTTCAAAAGCGGTAGAATGCGGCATAACAAAGGAAAATTCAAAAGCGAACGTCGCTGCCTATAACACACTCTACGCGGCGGGACTTTGCTACCTCGAAAACGTGGTTATGAAATACAAAAACTGCGCAATGAAACTTCGCTCTATCGGCTACGATGCAAATACGGCGGCAATCGAATGCGCATCCCACATATTCTGGGACAGACTCGACTATATCATCGCCGGCGGCAGTGAATCTGTTATACCTCTTACCGTAGCGCTTGCAAAAAGCAAGGTACACGACATTTTCGAAAGAGAAACGTCGGTTTATAACAACCTTGGCGAAACCGATGAGTACGGTTGGAGCATTATGCAAAGCGACTGCAACGTTGAAGACTCCTACATATCCCGCAAAGACGCGCTTGAAGTTATAAAAGCGCTCTGTGAAAACAAAAACAAATTTGAGGCTATCTCTTTTCTTGCAACTAAACTTTTAGGCATCAAAACAGGTACGCTCTGCCGCCTTTTGATGAGTGACAAGAGAGAAGAAACCGTAACGTATATCCTCACAACCTGTGCCGATATGCTTTGCCTTGACAAAACGTTCTTTGAAAACGCGGTTTTTATGTGCAAGGAAATCAAATCCTGCGATATGAGCGAAAAAGATTTTGCAAAGGAAATCAGCCGCGCCTCTGACCGCGCAAAGAATAAAATCAGAAAATCTGTTTCGCGCTGAATATTACTTAAAGAAACTGTCAAAAATTCCGCGGACTATCTTTCTTCCGATTTCTCTGCCTATAGTGCTTGCGGTGCTGTTTACCGTTCTTTCAAGAAGCGTAGTCTTTTTTCTACCCGAAGTTTTCTTTGCCTTGGCTTTTTCTTTTTCTTCTTTAGCCTTGGCTTCTTCAGCCGCCTTGTCCGCATTCTCCTCGGTTATTACCTCAAATGCAGACTCGCGTTCTTCTTCTTTCGAATACTTATTGTAATAAGAACTCGAAAGCACCACACTTTGAAGCAATACGTCTGCAACTGCCGCCATACTGCTTTTAGGAGGAAGAATATTCGCCTTTTCAACTATGGTCGGAATTCCCTTTTCGTCAAGCACGGAAACAAGTGCTTCACCCGTTCCGAGTGCCTGTATCGCCTCGGCGGTATCAAATTCGGGATTCGTTCTGAAAGAGTTTGCCGCAGCATTAAGTGCTTTCTGATCTTTAGGAGTATACGCTCTTAGCGCGTGCTGAACTCTGTTACCGATCTGTCCGAGAACGCTGTCGGGAATATCCGTGGGATTCTGTGTGATGAACCATACGCTGACACCCTTTGAACGGATGAGTCTCGCAACCTGCTCTACCTTGTCAACAAGAGCCTTGGGGGCATCGTCGAAAAGAAGATGCGCCTCGTCAAAGAAGAATGCAAACTTAGGCTTATCAAGATCGCCCGCTTCGGGAAGCATCTCGTATATTTCCGAAAGCATCCAGAGAAGGAAGGTGCCGTAAAGGAGAGGTCTCTGGAAAAGCTCTGCGCATTCAAGAACGTTCATATATCCTCTGCCGCTCTCATCCCACTCAAACCAGTCGGAAAGTGAAAGCGACGGCTCGCCGAAGAACTGTTCGCCTCCCTCATCCTCAAGCGCAAGAAGCGCACGCTGAATTGCGCCGACAGACTGTGCGGAAACGTTGCCGTATTGCAATTTGAACTCAGCTGCATGATCTCCGACGTACTGAAGCATTGCGCGAAGATCCTTGAGGTCTATAAGCAAAAGCCCTCTGTCGTCGGCAACGCGGAAAACTATCCTGAGAACACCGCTCTGTGTATCGTTAAGACCGAGAAGTCTTGCAAGAAGCTCGGGACCCATTTCGGAAATAGTAGTGCGGACCGGCAGGCCTTTTTTGCCGTAAACGTCCCAGAACTGTACGGGATACGTGCAATACTGAAAATCGCCAAGTCCCATAGTATCAATGCTGCGACGGATATGCTTGTTTTCCTTTCCCGCCTCGCACATTCCGGAAAGGTCGCCCTTGATATCGGCAACAAAAACCGGAACGCCCATATCACTGAAAGATTCGGCAAGCACCTTGAGCGTTACGGTTTTACCCGTACCCGTTGCGCCTGCAATAAGGCCGTGTCTGTTAGCCATTGACGGCTCAAGATAAACCTTTTTGCTTCCCGTTGCAAGCCATATCTTATGTATATCCTCCTGGTACATCTTATTTCTCCTTTAAACGTCACTTTATTTTTCCTTTAATATCTTCAAGGCCGATATCGAAGAAGCTCCAGTCGCTATGATGGCGCAGATTCTCCATTCTGTAAGCGCATGGCCATGCGGGTAGCCACTGTGAAGGCATAAACGGCGCACCGACCTGTCTGCGCCAGCGTGTATGAAAGACGGCTTCGTCCTGACCGCCCGCGGGGCGCAGACGGCCGTTTATAACAAGAGTTCCGTCAGAAACACACTGCGTTGCATTGCACCAGAATGCCACTGCACGTTCTCTCCACTGTTCGTATCCCGTGATTTCGTAAAGTCGGAGGAATGAAAGCACATCTCGAAGTGCATACTGGTCAAGTGCCTGATGCGGCGTTGAAACCGAGGTTGAACCGAAGGTATCGTAGCCCATTTTATTTATAACGCAGTCGTCGGGATAATTGACAGTATAGTGCATAGTCCAGGTGCAAAGATACCACGCGATTTTTTCTGCGCACTTTACATATTTTTCGTCGCCCGTTACAGAGTAAAGCTCAAGCGCACTTCTGAGCAGCGGTGACGACGATTCTTTATCAATACTGTAGGTGTCAAGCGCACCCGCTGTTGTAAATCCCTGTCTCTCAAGCTCGCCGTAATAAAAATCAAATGCGCGCGAAGCACTTTCAAGATAATGCTTCTCTCCTTTTCTCCTGTAAGCGTTAAGCACGGGAACAATAAGAAAACTGCCAATAGTTCCATTACGCGTTATTACTTCGCCATCATCGTTCCAGGTCTTTGCATAGCAGCCGCCTTTATCCTGAGTCTTGACCGCAAAGTCGCATATTCCGTATGCAACGCGCTTATACTCGGGTTTATCTATTCCCGCTTGCTTCAGCATATCATACGCCTCAAAAAAGCAGTTTGCAGCAGTACCGTTGTTGCATGCATCAATACGGAAAAGCCTGTCACCGTTTTCATCAATTTCGAAGTTGTGAGCAGTTCCGTGCAGATATATGTTATAGAGATTTTCAAATCTGTTTTCACCGTAACACCATCTGTCAGGCATTACAGACGGGTCAGGGTCATAACTTTTAGGATTAAAGTCAAAACGCACCTTTATATGTCCTGCGGGAAGCACACAGCGGTTCACCCACGTGTCAAGCGCTGCAAGAGCCATATCAAGTCGCTCTTTATTTTCCGTTTTGAGATAATCATATATGAAAGCACAGGAAAGCGACGCGCTATGGCCTCCCCAACCTATCTCGTATACGTGCTCCGTCTTTTTATATGAGGTTTCGCCCGCGTGCCAGTCCGCACCTCGTACAAAGCCCGCAAACCCGTTCTTTTCAACCTCGTAGAGATAATAGCAAAATGCGATTGAATATTTATAAAGATCGCTTGCCTTCATCGGTGCTTTAAGCGGATGGCCAAAGTAGCGCCAGGCAAAATCAAGCAGTGAGGCATAGCGGAACTTTGTGCCGTCGGATTCTTTTACAAAGATTATTCCGAAAAAGTCGCAGGCAGGCTCCATACTGCCCTTGTACGGACCCTCCCAGAAATGACGCTGAAGAGTCTTTGGACTTTCCTCTTCGGGGAAAATAAGCACGTGCTTTTTTCCGCCCTCGACCTTGTAAAGCGAGCATGCACAGTTTGCATTCGCCTCCGACATAAGCGCAATACTGACGTTCGCATTTTCAGAATACGTACAAGCGGGAATAGTAACACGGTGTGCCGCCCACGACCAAGGAGTGCCATCCTCGGCAAAGTCGCCAACGTATTCGGGCGTGTCGCCCCAGCCGTTGCCGTTGTAGCTCACGGACGGTACCATAGTGAAATCGGGATCGCCAAAAAAGACAAGCTCCATACGCATACTGTTGCAGGGAACTTCTGTATGCCTGTGCCAATAAAAAACGCCATCCTCTATTTCGGTAAAGGTATCTTTTGCGCCATTTTGAGAAACAACCAACGCGCAGTCTCTGCCGCTTGCGGTGATAATATGCCCTTTATCCGAGTCTGCTATCTGTATCATTGTATTCCCTCTTTTTTAGAATTCCTTTGTTTAATTATAGACTATCAGCTAACTTTTTTCAACAGTTTCAAAACAAAAAGCCTTGCAAATCACGTTTACAAGGCTTTATCTTCTGTAAAGTTCAAAAATCCCGTTGAATACTTTATTTCGCCGCTTGGCAGCATCCACATCGCTTCAACACCTTCAAGACACTCAACGAGTGCCGCGCCGTCATCAAAGCTCATACAGAAAAGAGCGGTTGAAAGCGCATCTCCCACGCCCGAATCGTCGCAGATTACCGAAACGGAAATATAGTTTTCACCCGGCATAAGCGTATCAGGATCAATAATGTGGTGGTACTTTTCACCGTTCACAAAATAGTAACGCTGATATGAACCGCTTGTCACCACAGACTTATCCGCAAGCTTTAAATATGCAATATATGGCTCGTCTTCATCACCCGTGGGATTCTCAATGCCCACCGCCCACTTTGTACCGTCGGGACGCGTGCCTATTGTGCAGACGTTTCCGCCAACGTTCAGCAGATATCCGCTTATCCCCTTGCTTTCAAGCTCCTCGGCTACTCTTGCAACGGCAAAACCTTTTGCAACGGCTCCGACGTCAAGAGTCATTTTGCTGTCAAGACGGCAAACCGTACCGTTCTCCTTATCAAGAACAATACTGTCAATACTCGTATGCTCTGCCGCCGACAAAAGCTTGTCCATACTCGGCAAAGTCGCCTTTTCGGGATGGCGTATACCCGTTTCTCTGTGAGAGTGCCATATAGAAAGCACGCTTCCCATAGCGACGTTTGTTCTGCCGTTTGTAAGGGAATACATATCCTTTGAAAAGGTAAGCAAATCTATGATTTTTTCGTCAACGTTTACCTCTTTGTCAGTCATATTAATACTGCAAAGATTGGTTAACCCGTCATATCTGTTATAGATTGTAAAAAGCTTGTGATATTCCTCAAAAGAAGCAAATATCTCCTCTACAACCTTATCAAACTCTTCCTTGCTGTCCGCATATCCGACAACGGTCGTTGCTGTGTCAAAAAAGTCAAAGGAATATGCCGAAAATCGCCCAGGTTCCTTTTCGCACGAAGTGAGTAAAAGCAACGAAACTATAAGAAATAAAAAAACTGTTTTTTTCATACTTAGAATAAAAGGGATGCTTTTGGTCGCATCCCTTTCGTTTTTTTAATTACTATTACTTAGCAGCCTTTACAGCAACTGCAGCAAGATCGGTGATACCGATAGTGCAGCCTGCGGTCTGTACGGAATCAACACCGTAGCCGTTTACAACGAGAGCAGCGATGCCGTTTGCATCAAGACCTGCGCAAGCAGCCTCGAAAGCGTCTGCCTGTGCATACCACTCAAGTACCTTACCGTCGCCGTTAAGGTCTGCGCCGTATGCAGCCATATTGTAGTTGTCACCGAGCTCACGCTTGGTCTGAAGAGCCGCGGTAGTGTCGGTGGTAGCAAAGCCGTTTGCATCAAATGCAAACTTTGCCTGAAGAACGTCGGTAACGATAACAGCAACCTTGCCGTCCTTCTTTGCAACTGCTGCAAAGTTAACGTCAAGCTCGTTTGCGCCTTCAGCATCAGCGGTAGCATCCTCGGTAGACTGAGCAGTAACAACAGCAACAGCGATGTCGTGCTCAGCAGTAGCGGTGCTATCCTTTGCATTTGCAACAGCCTTTTCAACTGCAGCGATAAAGTCGGTTACACCGATGGTGCAGCCTGCAGTTGCAAGTTCAGCGCCTGCATGGTAACCGTCGTCACCAACGAGTGCCTTTACTTCGTCAACAGTCTTGCCTACGCAAACAGTTTCAAAAGCATCAGCCTGTGCATACCACTCAAGTACCTTGCCGTCACCGTTAAGGTCTGAGCCGTAAGCAGCCATATTGTAATTGTCGCCAAGCTCATACTTGGTTTTGAATTCGCCTGCAACTGCTACACCCTCAGAGGTGTACTCAGCAGTATTGTCTGCAGTGTCGAGTTCTGCTTTAACGATTTTGCCGTTCGCATCAACGAGAACAGCCGCTACGGTTGCGATAACTTCGCCTGTGCCATTAGACTCGCCCTCTGCAGAGGTT
>JAFYPS010000179.1 GCA_017547395.1 Clostridia bacterium | reverse complement strand
GCTTACTGCATTGCTTATCGGTGCATACGTATTCAGAGAAGAGCTTTACATCGATTACGTTGCGGTGACCTCGTCAAACGAGGCTATCGTATCACAGGAAGCGGAAAATGATAGAAAAACTCAGGAAATTTTAGACAAACTGACCGACGTTACGATGCGTGACCTTACGGAAGAGGAAAGAAAGATGCTCGAGTCGGGACTTTTGTCATATGAGGACGCGCTGAAACTCATTATGGGTGAAACGCTTGCTTCTGTGACCACTGCTCCTTCGCCCGAGGAAACTACGGTGGTGACGGAAGATACCTCGGCGGTTACGACAACGGGTAGCGAAACGACCTTTGAAATAATCGAGGCCCCTGAGGAAACCTCTGCTACTACCGTGGCTACAGCTCCTGCTGTGACCGTTGCGGTGACCTCTGTCAAAGAAACGCCTTTGACGCCCGATGAAGAAAATACTGTTGCGCTTAGAAACAGAAAAAACGAGATAATTGCCGAGATATATCTTCTCAGAGCAACTTATCTGAATAAAATAGACGAACTTGTCGAAGCCTTGAAAAAAGAATATATTGCTCTCCCGAGAAACAAGCATAACACACGCGGCAAGCTTGAGATGCTTGAGAGAGTGGTTATTCCGAGAGGCAATGCACTTGAGAATGAGTGCGACGATAAGATGGACTCACTTCTTGCCGAGCTTAAGGGCGTTCTTGAAGCTCTTGGCGAGGATAAATCTCTTATAAAAGAGATCCGCAACGCATACGTTGAGCAAAAGCGCCTTAAAAAGACGGAGCTTATGAACACATATATGCCAAAATAATAAAAAAACATCACATAAAAGGAAGAATTGCTATGAAAAAGAGACTTTTTGCAGTAGTACTTACTATTCTTATGGCAATCAGCATCATGCCTATGGCATTTGCTGCTGAGACACCTCCGGATCAGGTAGACGTTCCTGCGAACATTTACGTTCGTAAAGAGGGAACCGATGCTTCTTGGGCTGCCAAGACCAAAGAGCTTACTATGTCCAAGACGGATATGACGAAGACAGTTGATTTCACCTGTGTTCTTACCACTGCTCCTATCAAGAATGCTATTATTGCTTGGTATGAATGGGGCGTAGAGAACGTTATTAAGCCTTATGCTAACGGTGACCCCGTTACCGAAGCAAGACTTATGGATCTTTTGAACACCTCTCCCGTAACCGGTGATTTCACCGTTACTATCGAGGTTCCTTCAAAGCTTCACGTTCCTGCTGAGTATACCGCTGATACAAAGACTCTCGTTGGCTTTAATGCAGCTACCGCAGACCTCTTTGTTGAAACCGGCAGAACCTTTGTAGACAACGTTCTTACCATCGGTATCGCAATTAAGGACGGCGTTATGGAGCAGGCTCTTTATGACGGCGTTGTCGGAGGTACGTATCTTAACGAGCTCACCTTCACTGTTGAGGGCGTTACTATGGATGAGTTTACCGTTTCGCAGACCGTTACCGGTAAGATGGAAGGCAGCACTCTGATGCGCGCCGGCAGAACCGCAACCGCAGAGGTTGAGTTCTCTACCGAAGAAGTACGTGCTACTCTCAAGCCCCAGAAGGTAAGTCCTCCTTCAGGCGGCGATGATGACGATGAGGAATATAAGCTCACCTTCAACGTAGACGGTAAGACTGACTTGATCGATCCCATCTACGGCAAGGGAACCATTAAGGTTGCAGACCTTCCCAAGCCTACTAAAGTAGGTTACAAGTTCGACGGCTGGTATTTCGACAGCGCGAAGACCAATAAGGTTGACAAGAACTTCAAGCTTGACAGAAATATGACCCTTTACGGTCACTTTATAAGCACCATTGTTGATACCGAAAACCACTTTGCATACGTTATCGGTTATCCCGACGAGACCGTTCGTCCCGCACAGAACATCACCCGTGAAGAGGTAGCGACTATCTTCTACCGTTTGCTCCGTGATGAAGTTCGTGACAGCCTCCGCGTAAACAAGAACGACTTTACCGACGTTGCTGACGACAGATGGTCTAACGTTCCGATTTCCACTATGGCTAACGGCGGATTTATCAAGGGTTATCCCGACGGTACCTTCGGTCCCGGCAAGAATATCACCCGTGCAGAGTTTGCAACAATGGCAACCCGTTTTGCAAGCCTTATGGATGACTCGGGCGCTTCCTTCTCCGACATCGCCGGTCACTGGTCCGAGTCCTACGTTCTCAGAGCTGCTACTGCAGGCTGGATCGCAGGTTATCCCGACGGTACTTTCGGTCCTGAAAAGCTTATCACCCGTGCAGAGGCTATGACTATTATCAACCGCGTACTTATGCGCAGTGTAAATAAGGAAGGTCTCCATGCAGACACTATGTTCTGGATTGATATGGACGGCAGCGAGTGGTACTACTACATCACTCTCGAAGCAACCAACTCTCACAACTATACTCGTCAGGAAGACGGTATCAACGAGAACTGGACCGCTATCATTCCTAACAAGACCTGGGACTGATAAATATTGAATAATAAAAGAGACTTGCTTTGGCAAGTCTCTTTTTTCTTGCAATTTCCGACATAATATGATATGCTGAATATATAAATGCTCAGGAGGTGTTTTTATGGACTACCAGGTTTATCCTGATACGAACTTTGGCGAGTTCCCGCAGGGCATATCATTTGACGCTGACTTTATCGAGGCGTTTGGAGCGATGTTCGGCATTTTCTTGGCTATATACGCTGTAGCGCTCCTTTTTGGAATTGCAATGTACGTGATGAATGCTATTGCAATTATGCGTATGGCGAAAAGAACCGGCATACGTAACGTTTGGCTTGAGTTTATTCCGATTGGCGATATATATCTGCTTGGCAGAATTTCCGATGCGGGAAAGGGAAAGCATACCCGCACAAAGATGCTTATGACTACGGTCATTATTTTATTTGTTCTTTATATTGTCTGGGTTGCCGTGCTTATCGGCGCCGCTGTTGCAGGTCCCATGTCGGATACAATTCCCGTTATGTTCGTAGCTCCGCTTTTCGGTACACTTGCACTTTTATTGATTGCGGCAGTTTGCCTTACCGTTTTTGAGTATATTGCATACTATTACGTCTGCGAAAACTTTGGCGGCAGTGGCGGAATCGGTTATTTTATAGGAATTCTTCTCGGCTACTTCTTTATGCCGATAGTTTCGGTTGTGATTTTACTTATTCTTTCGGGCAAGCAGCCAAGGCTTACTGATGCACCCGCAGAGCTTCCCACGGTTCCCGAAACAGTTACAACAGACAGCGTGTTCTAAAACAAAAAGTACCTTTTAGCGGTGTCGTTCATATGTATTTTATGACCGACACTTCAAGTGGACAGCGAAAGAACCGCACATCATTTTGATGTGCGGTTCTTTTTGGCATTTAATGCCTGTTGGCAGATTGTGTTAATCCAAAGCATATTTTGATTGTAGCACCGAGTATAGTGGGTGTCAATACAGAATGAGCGGTTTTTGACTGTTTTGTACGCTTTTTGGGGTGGTTGCGACCGACTTTTGACCGTAATTGTCAAATTAGCTCAAAACTATTGATTGTATCAATCAAAAATGATAGTCTTTTATTGGGAAAATATACTATGGAGGTATTTTATGAAGACCAAAGCAGTAAGACTTTACGGAGAAATGGATATAAGACTCGAGGAGTTTGACCTTCCTGAAATTACTGACGAAGAGGTACTTATAAAGGTTGTCAGCGACTCTGTTTGCGCGTCCACGTTCAAGGCGGTAAAGCAGGGCACAAAGCATAAGCGCGTACCCGAAGATATCGCAGAAAATCCTATAATCATCGGCCACGAAATGTGCGGCGAAATTTTGCAGGTTGGCGCTACTCTTAAAAACGAGTGGCACGAGGGACAAAAGGTTGTTATTCAGCCTGCGCTGAAACTTGAGAGCGGTTATGACCCCGGATATTCCTACAAGTACGTCGGCGGCAACACTATGTACGCGGTTGTGCCTAAGATTGTACTTGAGCGCGGATGTCTGCTCCCCTACAACGGAGAGGGATATTTCAAAGGCTCGCTTACCGAGGCACTTGCCTGCGTTTACCGCGGTTACAAGGGCTTTTACCATACTGATTATACGAACTACGTTCGTACTGACGGTGCGAAAAAGGGCGGCAAACTTGCAATACTCGGCGGTGCGGGACCTATGGGTATCGGCGCGGTTGAGCTTGCCTCCGGCTATGCGGAGTGCGGAATGATTGTCGTTACCGACGTTGACGGTGATCGACTTGCGTTTGCGGCGGAAAAGTCGAGCGTTAAGTCGGCAAAGGAAAGAGGTGTTGACTTGAAATACGTAAACACCTCCGAAATCGAAAACGTTGCGGACTATCTAATCGAACTTTCGGACGGCGGATTTGACGACGTGTTCGTAATGGTACCCGTACCCGAACTTTTCAGCCTTGCGGAAAAGATTTGCCGTGAGGACGGTTGCGTAAACTTCTTTGCAGGCCCTCCGATTCACGAAATGCAGGGCTCACTCAACCTTTACAGAGTACATTACGACGGCATCCACGTTGTAGGCACTGCAGGCAGTATCCCGAAGGATATGACCGACGTAATCGAACTTATCGAACAGGAAAAAATCAACGCGGGCGCGCTCGTTTCCCATATTCTCGGTATGAAAGCCGTAAAAGAAACACTTTTTGCGATGGAAATACCAAACGGAAGCAAAAAAATATGTTATAATGAACTTGATATCCCGCTTGTGGCTATCTCCGATTTTGAAGAGCTCGGCAAAACGGATGCGCTTTACCGTGAACTTGCAAAAATTGTGAAGAAAAATAACGGAGTGTGGTGCACCGAGGCAGAAGAATACCTCCTTGCAAACGCACCTAAGATTTAAGAGAATTTTATCAAACTATTTTCTTGCCGCTTGGCGGCGGAACGGAGATAATATGAAAATTATAACACTTACGCTTAACCCCGCATTTGACGTACACTGCTATTCAAATGACTTTCGCCCCTATCACGAGAGTATTTTTGATATTACATCAAAGGATGCGGGCGGCAAGGGTGTTAATATTTCCCGCGCGCTCGTTTCAAACAACGTGGAAAACGTTGCCGTTGTAATCGTTGGAAGAGAAAACGGCGAGGAATTCTGCAAGGCTCTTGAGCGTGACGGTCTGCGCGTTCTTCCCGTGTGGACTGACGGACGCATCCGCGAAAACATCACCCTTCACGAGGACAAAAACCCCGAAACTCGCATAAGTTTCAACGGCTTTACCTGCAAAGCGGGTATACTTAACGAGGTCGAGGAAAAAATCGGCGAGGTTGACGGTGACACGGTCGTTGCATTTACCGGCAGTATCGCAAAGGGTATTGCAACGGCTGACGTGCTTGCGCTTCTCGGCAAATTGAAAAGCAAGGGCGCAAAGGTTATCATCGACTCCCGCTCGGTTTCGCTTGACGAACTTGTCGCATTTAAGCCCTGGCTTATTAAACCCAACGAGGACGAGGCGGAGCATTATACGGGTAAAAAGATAAACTCGGTTTTGGATGCGGGGGAAATCGCAAACGGGATTTTCCAAAGCGGCATCGAAAACGTAATGGTCAGCCTTGGAAAAGACGGCGCAGTGCTTGCGTGCAGTGAGGGAGTTTTCCACGCCGAAACCCCGAAAATTGATGCGGTTTCAACAATCGGCGCGGGTGACAGTACTATTGCGGGCTTTATCGACGGTGCCTCACTCGGCATAGAGGACGCGCTTAAGAGAGCGTGCGCCTACGGCACTTCCGCTTGTATGCGCGAGGGAACTCTTCCGCCTAAAAGCGAGGACGTTGCAAATATAGAAAAGCAGATTAAAGTTACGAAAATCAAATAACGGAGAAAATAATAAAAAAATCATTTTACTCATTTTCTCTTTCGCTATGCTTGCAATGCGGGTATGGCGAGTGGTGACGGATTTTCTTTTCCGAAGAACTCGGCGCGATAAAAAGGATAATAAAAAGCACCCCTTCGGGTGCTTTTTTATTTGATTAATTAAACTGCAGGAGCTTCGGGAATTTCTTCTGCTACTGTTTCAACGGTTGCTACAGGCTTAATAGCATTGTAGAAGTTAACGTACGTAGCACTCATATAAGGGATTATCCAAATGAATGCGATACCGAAGGTAAGAGAACCAACAAAGTACCAGCCGATAAAGGAAAGACTAAGCACGAAGTAGTCCATCTTGTGACCTTCCATCATATTCTTGGACTGAGTGATAGCGTCGAGAGCAGCGATACCCTTGTTCTCAGC
>JAFYPS010000178.1 GCA_017547395.1 Clostridia bacterium | reverse complement strand
GGGACTCACCGTCGATGAGCATACACTGACAGAAATGATCTGCCGTACCGTGATAGGTTCAGCCGAAATGCTCATAAAGAGCGGAAAAAGTGCAGAGGAGCTAATCCGTGCCGTAACATCGCCCAACGGTACAACCGAGCGCGCCATGAATGTGCTGTACGCGGAAAAAACAGACGAAACTATAGACCGCGCCATGCGTGCATGCACTAAAAGAGCCGAGGAGATGTCAAAGCAGTTCGGAGCACAGTCATAACTTCAACATCTGCCGCATAGAATGTACAAAAACTATCGGCGGTGATGTTACGTGTATAAATACTTCCAAAAAGGACAAGCAAACAGTTTTATTGATAAGCGTACAGCGCTTTTGGCGTGTTCTGCGCTTCTTATCTTCGGCGCATTTATAGGATGCGCCGTGTATCGCATACTCGGTATCGGTGAATCGGAACTTTACGATAAGCTTATAGAGCGCTATTTTCTCGCACTTTTTTATAAGTGCACTTCCCCTCTCGACGTGGCACGTGTCGCGGCGGACTGCATAACCCATGAGCTTTGGCTTTTTGTTGCGGTATTTCTTTCGGGATTCACTCTGTTCTCGGCGGCAGTGGGAGCGATTGCAATGCTGTACCGAGGCGTACTGTTCGGGTTTGCCGTAACAATGCTTCAGTTTTCCTCCCGTACGGGACTTTGGCTCGACTCTATAGCATATCTTGCGGCATCATTTGCACTGTGCATGCTGCTCGCAATTCTATCATCGGAAGCGGTTATGTTTTTCTACTCACAGCGCACTGTAACCCTGAAAAGTGGGGAGGCAAAGCATTACGTGCTCAAATTTTTGCGTATATGCGCCATAGCAAGTGCCGATGTGCTGTTTATGTTGTTTTTAATATACGTATACATATAAATTTTTAGGATATATCCAAAGCAGAAAGGAAATAAAAATCTTGAAACTGTTCGGAAAAGAAATCAAGCTGTTTAACTACAATAAAGACGGCAAAGGTGTAAAAAAAGAGCCTGAAGGACCGAAAAACCTCACCAACTTCTTCAAATATTACGCAAACAAATTCACACGTCTTTTCGGTGTAAACTTGTTTTACATTTTGGGAAACTTCCCGATATTCTTCTTGATTCTCGCACTCAGCGGAAACTTGAACCGTCCGTCATTTGCACCGTCATACAAAATGTTCGCGCCGCTTTACGGAGTTTTGACGCATGAAGAATCCCCGGTTACAGCTGCACTGTTCGGAGTCTGGGGCGCACAGTCAGAAATCAGTTTCCCAACGATGTGGACAAACATATTTTTTGCACTCTCCGTTCTGATAATATTCACGTTCGGTTACGTTAATACGGGAACCACATATATCCTGCGAAACATGGTAAAAGGTGAACCTATATTCATGTGGGACGATTTCTGGTACGCGATCAAGCGTAACAAGCGTCAGGGGATGCTGATGGGAATACTCGATGCGATGCTTACATTCGTGTGCGTGTATGATGTAATATTCTTCTATTACAACATCGGTGTGTCGGGAGTGGCAAACTTTATGTATCTCGCTTCCCTGCTTATTTCTCTGCTTTGGTTCTGGATGCGATTCTACATATACATCCTCATGATAACATTTGATCTGTCCATATTCAAGATTTTGAAAAATGCACTAATTTTTGCGCTTCTGGGTTTCAAGAGAAACATTATGGCAACAATCGGAATTGCCGCTTCGCTTTTCATCACGTATATCGTAATGATTTACGCACTTCCCATTGGCATACTGCTTCCGTTCATCATACTTATTTCAACGGGTGCGTTTATGGCATGCTATGCCGCATTCCCGAAGATAAAGCAGCACATGATCGATCCTTACTATAAGGATATAAAACCGGAAGAAAATGAAGAAGCTATATTCCATGACCTTGGATAATATATCTTAAGTCGTAAGGATTAAAAAACCGTCCCGAGGGACGGTTTTTTAATATTTATCTCTATGAAACGCATAACCTATAGCACTTCCCATAAGTGCTAAAAAACCGTATTCGAATATGTAGTGTATGTCGCTCTGTGCGTAGTAGAGCACGAGTGTGGGAGCAAAGATGAGCGATACTATAATGCAGTAGTACCACACCCAGCCGTTTATCTTTCCGAATATAAGTCCGCTTCCAAGACAGCACGCCGGAGTTATTATCTTTAATGCATAATCCTCAAATGCGGTGCTGCGGAGTATCGGAGGCAAAATATAGAAAATTACAAACATGGTCGCTAAATACGGAAGCCATTTCAAAAGCGGAACCTTTGTCATGTTATCCCTCTCCCTTCTGTGCACGAGCCTTGCGGCGCTCTTCTGCCGCATTCCATTCGGATTTTTCCTCATCGGTCGTAAGTGCAAGTGGTGCGACAGGCGTTGGATTGTCGTTTTCATCAAGCGCAACAAGCGTTAGGTATGCCAAGTTTATAAGTTGACGCGTGCCGTCGAGCTTTTCCACATATGACTGAACACGTACATCCATAGATGTTCTTCCTACGTAAACGATCTTGCCACAAAGCACGACAAGACTGTTTGCATATGCCGGCTCCCTGAATTCAAGAGTATCCACGAGAACTGTCGTCACATTTCTGTTGGCGTGACGCCGCGCAACAACAGCGGCACAGATGTCTATCCATTCCATAAGCTTTCCGCCAAACAAACGGTTATAACCGTTCATAGTGCCGAGATTCAGTATCTGAACAGACTCTGTATATGAGTCACTTGGGGTTTTCGGCTGTAAATTTATCATTTTTAAATTTTAACTCCTGAATTTAATGCCGCCATCAGAGTCAAGCTCCACTATCGCAAGCGATTCAAGACGAATGCCGCGCTCACGTATAATAGCGCCGCCCTCCTGAAATCCTTTTTCGATACATATGCCGACTCCGGCAAGTGATGCGCCTGCCTGCGAAAGAATATCGCACAGACCGAAAACAGCCTTTCCTTTTGCGAGAAAATCGTCTATTATAAGCACATTATCTTCGGCGGTTATGTATTTCTTTGACACGCGGATATCATATTCCTTTCCTTTGGTATATGAAACCACCTTTGAGGTGTAAACATCCCCATCAAGGTTCTTTGAT
>JAFYPS010000177.1 GCA_017547395.1 Clostridia bacterium | reverse complement strand
CCGGGAGGGAGCTGTCAGCGCGAGGGGTCCTCAAAACGCGCTTTGCGCGTTTTGGGGTTCGAGCAAAGCTGACTGAGGGAGAATGCGTTAGAAAGATTTACTTTCGCAAGCTCCTTCCGTCAATCGCTCCAAGAAAAAACGCGTCGCCGTAGGCGAGGCGAAAACGCGACACACAGTGCCACTGTTTTTTCTATGTGAACGGTCGCGTTTGCCACCTTCCTCTCGGAGGAAGGCTCCATTCTCATAAACTTTAATTTATCGTAGCGAAAATGTTTTCATAAGGCATGATTTTAATTTACTTTAGGTATTCTTACCGTGATTTCAAAGACGTCGCCAAGGTCCTTTTTGCGCGCAACCGCGTCTATTCCTGCATTTTTCATTATGTCAACAGCCTTGTCAAGCGTGTTGTAAAACAGACGTATGTCCTTGACAAGAGCGGTACGGGTATTCTTTTTTTCTTTTTTAGGGACTGCTTCGATGAGTCTCGCAATAAAATCCTCTGTGTCTGCGACGTTATAGCCGCGTGAAATCACTGTTTCAAGCGCACTTTTCCGCATTGCAATATCGGAAACTCTGAGCAAAGCGCGCGCATGGCGCTCGGTAAGGTGCTTTTCAAGGAGAAGCAACTGTTCCTCATCGGAAAAACGTAGCAAACGGAGCTTGTTTGCAACGTATGACTGGCTTGAAGAAAGTTTTTCGGCTACTTCGTCCTGAGTCAGCCCGTAAAGATTGATGAGTGCCGAAATTGCCGTTGCCTCTTCAAACATATTCAGGTCTTCGCGCTGGAGATTTTCGATAATTGCAAGTTCAGCCGATCGAAGGTCATCCGCTTCTATTATGATGCACGGAACGTCGTAAAGTCCAAGGAGCTTTGCTGCGCGCAGGCGCCTCTCACCCGAGATAAGCTCGTACATTTCACTGCCTTCGCAAAGGTCCTTTCGCACGCAAAGCGGTTGCAGAATCCCGTGTATTCTTATGCTGTCGGCAAGGCGCAGGGTCTCGTCGTTGTCGAAAAACTTGCGCGGCTGTGACGGGTTTGGCAGAATTTTGCAAATCGGGATTTTATGTATTCTGTCGTAATCGTCTCTCTGGCATATTTTCGGTAAATCGTTCTGAATTATATTCATTTTTCTTATTCCTTTCCCGTAGTGCTTTTTATGGTACACTCAGGAGAGGGAAATATTCCGAAAAAAATGCGGCATACTTTACTGCCGCGATTTGCCAAAAGCGATAGATTTTTCTGCCGAAAGGTTGAAAATAAAACGAAATATAAAGAAAAAGCCGCATTTTAAAGCGGCTTTTTCTTGATTTGTGAATTATTTCTTGGATAAATTTTTTCGGTTTCCGAAAGTTTTTCGATTTTTGCAATAAAGCGCGTTTGTGCTTCGCCGTCGCTTTTTGTATCTGCAAGTGAAAATTCCTTTGAAAATACAACCTTTGCACGAAGCGTGGAGATTGCATTTTTCGCTTCCTCAAGCTCTTCTGCGCCACTTTTCGCCTTCATTGCAAGGAATATTCCTCCGACCTTTAAAAAAGGTACGCAGTATTCCGTAAGCACGTTGAGTCTTGCAACTGCTCTTGCGGTGGCATAGTCGAACTTACCGCGCAAAGGACCGTGTGCGGCATCCTCTGCTCTTGCGGTGACTGCGGTAATATTACAAAGACCGAGGCGGGACGCGCATTCTCTTACGTAGACGATTCGCTTATCGGTCGAGTCCATAGCGGTAATCTTAAGGTCGGGGCGTGCGATAGCAAGCGGCAAAGAGGGAAAGCCTGCTCCGCATCCGACGTCGATGACGCTTGCACCCTCGTCAATGTACTCTGCGGCGGTAAGACTGTCGGCATAATGCTTTAAAATAACCTCGCTTGTTTCGGTTATGGCGGTGAGGTTCATTACCGCATTCTGCTTAAGCATAAATTCGGTAAGCAAGTAAAATTTTTCCGCAAGGTCATCGTCTGCAAAACGGGAAAGCCCGTTTTCGGAAAATATTCTTTTGTATTCGCCAAAAAAGAATTCTCTGTTCAGAGTAATTTCAGTTTTATTCATCTTTATCTCCGGAAAGTCTAATGAGAAGTACCGAAATGTCGGCGGGGTTTACACCCGAAATGCGCATTGCCTGACCTATTGAAATCGGGCGTATTTTTGCAAGCTTTTGTCTTGCTTCAATTCTTAGTCCGCCGATTGAGTCATAGTCGATGTCAGGCGGCAGAAGTTTTTCTTCAAGCTTACTCAGTTTTTGAACCTCTGCTTCTTCGCGGCGGATATAACCCTCGTATTTTATGCGGATTTCCGCGCTGAGCGCAACTGCTTTTGGGAGCTCGGGGCGATCCTTGTCCACGGCACCGAGAATTTCGTAGGAAAGCTCGGGGCGGCGCATAAGGTCGCATAGCTTTACACCTGTTGTTACCTCGGTGGAATTATGCTTTGCAAGCAAAGCGTTCAGTTCTTCGCTCGGCGAAAGATTTACAGACCGTATGCGCTTGATTTCTTTGTTAATC
This sequence comes from Clostridia bacterium, assembly GCA_017547395.1. The sequence goes on along the minus strand of JAFYPS010000177.1, from coordinate 229 downwards.
TGTTCCTGCTTTTCAAGAAATGCAGAGTATCTCGCATCATCAATAAGTCCCACTCTGTGTCCTAAGGGGGTAAGACGCTCGTCGGCATTGTCCTGACGGAGGAGAAGACGGTATTCGCTTCGCGAGGTCATAATGCGGTACGGCTCGTTTGTACCTTTGGTTACAAGGTCGTCTATAAGCGTGCCGATATACGAGCTTGAGCGTGAGAGAATCAGCGGCTCTTCATTTT
>JAFYPS010000176.1 GCA_017547395.1 Clostridia bacterium | reverse complement strand
GGAAATACACTTCCCATTCGTGGAAAGGTTGACTTCGTTGAACTTTTTCCGCTTTTCAAAAAGCTTGACGAGCTGTTTTTAAAGGGTGCAACCTACGTTGAAAAAATGTCGGTTGTGTACAAGGTTTTTTCAGTTCTTAACAAGCAGGCGGGAAGCGGCGGATACAGTACCGTAGTTGCAAAGGTACTTTCTATGGTCTCCTCCGACATCAAAAAGCCTTTTTCGCTTACCGAGGTTGCAAATGCTTGCGGCTACAACAAGAATCATATAATAAACATTTTCAAAAAAGAAACGGGAAAAACTCCGTATGCCTATATAACGGATATGCGAATAGAGATGGCGAAAAATCTGCTTCTCAGCTCGGATGCATCGCTGTCCGCGATAAGTAACGAGTGCGGTTTCGGCGACTACGTGAACCTGTATAAAGCGTTTTCAAAGTCTGTCGGATGCGCGCCGCTATCTTGGAAAAAAGCTAATATGAAATAAGAAAAACTCTGCCTTTCGGCAGAGTTTTTTTTACAGACTGTTAAGTTCTTTTCTCATTTCATTTATCGCGGCTCTGCCAATAGGGGCTGAGATTGCAAAAGAAACAAAGTCGGCAATCGGCTGCGCAAACTGAATGCCCATAAGTCCCGATATGCCGAGCGCTTCGGCTAAGAGCGGAAGAAGCATAACCGCGGGGATAAATGCAATGCCGTTACGAAGCATTGCAACAAGAGTTGCACGCGCGGTTTTGCCGATATTCTGCAGCATCATATTGCTCATCGTAACCCACGCCATAAGAGGAAATACCGAGAGCTGTGCGCGCAGTGCAAACGCCGCGATTCTTGCCGAGGTTTCGCTGCTTCCCGCAACTATATTTGTTACAGGACATGCAAAAATAATACCAAGAACCGAGATGCAGAGAAGTATGATAAATGCCACCCTGATGCAGAAATAATACGCTTTGATTACGCGGTCATACATTTTTGCACCGTAGTTGAATCCGCACACGGGCTGAAAGCCCTGACCGAAACCGATTATCGCAGAGTATAGGAACATCATAATTCTTGAGGTTCCCGTCATTGCCGCCTGAGCCGCATCTATCATAGCGGGAGCGACAAAGAAACCGATGGAATTATTCAGGCAGGTTGTTGCAACACTTCCAAGTCCCTGTCTTGCAAGGGAGGGAAGACCTCCTTCAATAATTCCGCCTAAATAGTACTTATTAGGCGTGAATTTCTTGAGATTGATTTTTACGTTGTCACTTTTTTGCATAGCTATTGCAAGCAAAATAAAGCTTACTATCTGGCTTGCACCCGTTGCAATAGCCGCACCGGCGACACCAAGACCAAAGCCGAACGGAATTGTTATTGAACCGCCGAAAATCACGTCGCCCTTTGCAAAAATGAGCAGCGGGTCGAGGATTATATTTAAAATTGCTCCCGAGGTGAGACCTATCATTGCAAAGAACGCGTTTCCCTGCATACGGAGTTGGTTGTTAATAACTATCGCGCCCATCATAAACGGAGTCGCAAGCAGAATGTAAAACATATACGAGAGGCTTTCGCGTACCGTATCCGGAGTTTTTGCACCGAGCAGCACTACGAGAGGCTCGCGGAACAAAAGTCCCAAAACGCTTATAGCAAGTCCGACAAGAACCGCACAGCCAAAGCCTGTTGCCGCCATTTTTTCGGCACTTTTATAGTCTCGTCTGCCAAAAGCACGCGAAATATAGTTTGCAGAGCCGTGTCCGCAGAAAAAGCCGAAAGCCTGAATAATAGACATAAGCGGCATAATAACGCCGACTGCCGCCACCATACTGTCATTTTCAAGCTGGCGGACGAAAAGCGTGTCAGCGAGGTTGTAAAAGGATGTAACGAGCATACTGATAACCGTAGGTACGGCAAGCTTTGAAATCAGCTTTTCAATAGGCTCTGTAGTCATTTTTATAAATTTCGCATCCTGCGCAGAATTATTGTTCACAAAATCATCTCCTTTCTATATTTTAGCATCCGGTTTTCGCTATGTCAAATAAAAAGTGCTTGTTTAATAAGATGCAAGGTGATATAATGAATTCAACAAAGTTGAATTCAGCTAAATTCGCCTGACGGCGAGCTGAATGTGCTGGTGCACGCTAAATTACTTTGTAGCTAAATTGACCTGCGGTCAGCTATAAGGCGAATTTAATTTAGCTGTTTTAAAGAAACAAAAAGAGACAGCATGACATCTAAATCGTACACGAATTATAATGTTTGATATACAAGGGACAAAAAGCCTTCCCCTTGAGGGGAAGGTGGGTTGCGAAGCAACTCGGATGAGGTGGAAATGAATAACGATTGCTTTCGCAATCTACACCTCACCACCGCCTGCGGTGGAGCCTCTCCTCAAGGAGAAGCCTTGAAAGGAAGTGATAGTTTGAAGAAAATAATCATTTGGGGTTTAATAGCATTAGTTATTATTATATGTTTGTGTATACCATATTGGGTTGATGATCTTGCGTGCGAACAATATAAGATAGAGGTTGAAAAAGTTATTGCTGAAGTTGATGATATTAGTATGATAGATACATTAAACGGTTGTGGGAATGTTGCGAATGGTGATCATACATATTTGATAGTAACTGCTTTAATTGAAACAGAATATCAAAAAGAAATTGTGAAGGATAAATTTCCGAATGCATACGAAGTTTTACCTTTTGAAGAATTACACTTTGAAACCAAAATAAACAGACAATTTTCAAAATATGTTACAGATAACTCAAAAAAATATTATGTGTTAGTGTATGCTAAAAGTGCACCATTCTATTATTTGGATTTAAGAGGTCACTAAATCTTTTTTGTCCCTGACTTGACAAAATCATAATGTTTGATATACAAGGGACAAAAAGCCTCCCCTGTGTAAGGGGAGGTGGGTTTGCAAAGCAAACTCGGAGGGGTTGTAAATGAATAAAGTAAACAATCCCTCAGTCAGCTACGCTGACAGCTCCCTTTACACAAGGGAGCCTTTGGTGCGTGACATCCGGATTATACAGTCTTTATAATAAACCGAAAGATACTTTATGGGGAGTGAGCAGGATGTTTTTAAAGGCAAGACCTATATGGCTTTCCGGTAAAGAAAACGAAATGAACGTTCAGGCAGAGTTTTCCGCAACTTTTTTCGGCACTGAAAACCTCAGCCTCAGAATCACAGGTGCCACGGTCTATAAGGTGTGGCTTAACGGCGTTTGTGTTCTTTACGGTCCTTCCCCTGCGCCAAAAGGGTACGCGAGGGTGGATATTCTCCCAATTAATGCCGCAAAAGGCAAGCAGAATTTTATCACAATTGAGGCGGCGGGGTACAACTGCCGTGCATACTCGCATATAAAGCAAAAGAGTTTTATTCAGGCTGAAATATTCGATGGCGATAAGTGTATTGCCGCTACAGGATACGATTTTATAGGAAAAGAACTTGTTTCAAGAGAGAAAAAAGTTCTTCGCTATTCTTTTCAGCGCCATTTTACAGAAGTATGGGATTTTTCGAGAGCAGACAGAGAGTGCGAGGTTGACACGCTCGACCTTGATATAAAATATCTTGAAAGAAAAGCACCGCTTCCCGATATGCAGGTCGAAAGAATTGCAAAAGCATATGCAAAAGGTGAGTTTGCCGTGTGCGACAGAGACTGGCCGATACCAAGCTATCAGGGCGCGACGGACAGAATCGGCGAGAATATAGACGGGTTTGCACTTTCTGAAATTACTGCTCTTCCTATAAAAGAGTTCGCTGATTTTGAGTATAATGTTTTGCCCTGTGAGCAACCTCTTCCTTTGTCGCTTGAAAAGGGAGAATACGCCGTATTTGAATGCGAAAGCAATACCGCGGGCTCGATGAGTTTAAAATTTGACGCGAGTGAGGATAGCAGATTCTTCATTGTATTCGATGAAAAACTGATAGACGGAAAATTTGATATTGACGGTCTTGAAAACTTCAATATTATTTCTGTAGCTCCTCGGGATAAAACAGAGTTTACAAGCTTTGAGGTGTATGGCTTCAAGTATTTTGCCGTCTTTGCCGTAGAGGGTAGTATTAAAATACGTTCGGCGGACGTGATAAAGGCAATAAATCCGATAAAGAATCCGCCTATCCTTAACTGCGGCGACGAAACTCTGCAAAAGATTTACAGTGCTGCGTGCAACTCTGCAAGATGCAACACTCTCGGTATATTTATGGACTGCCCGTCGCGTGAACGCGGCGGATATATCGGAGACAGTTATTTTTCTTCGCAGTCGCTTTATGCGCTTACGGGAAATACCGACGTTGAGGACGACTTTATAGAAAACTTTGTTCTTGCAGATACCCCCGAGCTGCCGCAAGGTATGCTTCCTATGTGCTATCCTTCAGACCACCCTAACGGCAACTATATTCCGCAGTGGGCGCTTTGGTTTGTGCTTCAGCTTGAACAGTATGTTGAAAGAAACAAGAGCGCAAATATAGAAGATTATCGGAAAACCGTTTACGGAATTCTTGATTATTTCAAACCCTATGAAAACGAGTACGGACTGCTTGAAAGACTTGGCGGTTGGAACTTTATTGAGTGGTCAAGGGCGAATAAATGGACAAAAGGGATAAATTTCCCGAGTAATATGCTTTACGTGCGCACCCTCGAGATAGTTGCAGGGCTTTTTGGCGATGCAGAATGTGGGCTCAAGGCCGCATCGGTCAAAGAAAAGATAATTCAGATGTCTTTTAACGGCAGGATGTTTTGTGACTGGGCGGTGCGAAATGAGGATGGCAGTATTACTGTTCAGGATGATGTTTCCGAGGTCTGTCAGCACTACGCATTCTTTTGCGGTATAGCAGACAAAGAGAGCCACGGCGAACTTTTCAAAACGGTTCTTGAGAAATTCGGTCCGTACGGAGAGGGAATTGACGGCGTGGAAAAGCTGAATGCTATTATGGGTATCTATATCCGTATGGAGCTTTTGTCTTTATGGGGCAAGAAAGAACAGCTTATCGATGAAATCAAGGGCTTTTTTGCTAAGATGGCTATGCT
>JAFYPS010000175.1 GCA_017547395.1 Clostridia bacterium | reverse complement strand
TTGGGACCGCACTTTATTCCCTTTATGCGTCCTATAGCCTCATCTATATCCATACCGATAACAAGAGCCGCAACACCTTGAGTATTACCGGAGCATCCACCGATAAACTTTACGTCGGTGATTATGTTATCCTCGCATACGATTTCTATCTGGCGCGAGCAGGTGCCGCGCGTGATGTAGGAAAGTGTCTTTTTCATTTTATGATACATCCTTTCAAATTATTTTTAACTTACAAGAAAATATTATGCACAAGAGTCAATCTTTCGCACGTATGTGCGGATAAATCCCGATAGGCTCATACTGAGGCACCGCGAGCGACAGAAAAAGTACAAACGCATCCAATGCATCTGCGTTTCCAACCTTCAAAATAACATCGCAGGCAAATTTGCTGGTGCTGTATGTAAGCGGAATGGAATCAACCTTATAGAATGACAGTCCGCACTCCTTTGCCGCCGCAAGCACATCGCAAAGAGATGCTCCCTCATCGGGAACAAGCGTAAATTCAAAGAAGCAGCTATCTTCCCTCTCAAGGTATTCTCTTTTAGGAATACCGAATGAACGTTTGAGAAGCGCATATCTTGTGGTAATCTCGCCATCAGGAGTAGTAACGTCGCATGAGTATACCGGAGAGAGTTCATATTTTTCAATCAGTCGATAGAAGCTGATAAGCTTTGCGTCGCGCGATGAATCAAGCGGAAGCATACACATGTCTGCCCTGCCATAGTAAACTTCCTCGCAAACAGCAGTAAAATCCGAAGCGTAAAATGCAGAGGGATTTTCAAGCACTCCCGAAAATATTCGGAATGCCGCATCGGCATACGCATTCTGGAAATACACTATACGAACCGATCCTTGCCCCGGTGTTGCCTTTAAAAGTCTTTCAAGAAGCGGTACACGCCGCTCTTTATAGATCTCGGCAAGGAACTGGCACACGAGCAGTTTGTCGGAAAATGACTGTCCGTTATATCTCGATGAAATATATGTTTCTATTTCAGGGTTGGAGTTTTCGCCAGTCGAATATTCAAACATAGACGAAAATTCTTCCACGCGACTGTCCCAATCAATAAAGCTATCGTCCCTGGCTATAAAAAGCGCCCTATCGCGCAGTTGAGCCAGACGGCGCTCCTCAACCGAACGCGATTCAGCATTAAGAAGCGAAAGATTATCACTTATAATTGCGTTTATATCCTGTCTTAAAATCGCCATCAGAGTTTCCTCCCGTCCACTTTAAGCATTAGCTGGGTAATTGCCACCGCGCAGCACGCCTCAACAACCGGCACAGCTCTGACTGCGATACACGGATCATGTCTGCCCTCTATTTTAATTATGGCATTTTCTTTCTTTTCCATATCAACGGAATCCTGCTCTGTAAATATGGACGGTGTCGGCTTCATCGCAACCGAGAATACGACAGGCATTCCCGTTGTCATGCCGCCTACAATGCCTCCGCAATTGTTTGTTTTGGTAACTACTTTTCCGTCCCTATATTCGTAACAATCATTAAGCTCAGAGCCGTATCCTTTGCAAAAATCAAATCCAAGACCGAATTCTACTCCCTTAACACCGGGAATAGCAAACATCATCTGCGAAATCTCCGATTCAACACTCTCAAACATATGCTCACCAAGTGCACAAGGAATTCCGAGAACTGCACATTCAAGCTTTGCGCCAACGGAATCTCCACGTCCCTGCGCGCCGTTTATAATATTGGCAAACTTCTTACCTACCGCACTGTCAATCACCGGAAAATCATTTTCACGGAGTAATCTCAACTGTTCACCCACAGTATTCGTATCAAACGACTTATCGCAAACATCCAGCATCTGCTTTATGTGAGCGGCTATATCAACTCCCGCACCTTTAAGGTAAAGTGAACAAAGCGCACCGGCAAAAACAAGCGGAGCTGTAAGCCTTCCGGAAAAGTGTCCTCCCCCGTGAATCTCCACATGCTCACCGTATTTTATCGCGGCGGCAAAGTCTGCATGGCTTGGGCGTGGAACAGTCATCTTCTTCTGATATGAGGATGAACGCTGATTTGTATTTTCAATAATGGCGCATATCGGATATCCGTTTGTATATCCGTCAGACACACCGCTTAAAATACGCGGTATATCCGCTTCTTTTCTTTTAGTGGAAAAGCTTCCGCCGGGGGCGCGGCGCTTCATAAATGCCCCAATATAATCAAAGTCAAGCTTAAGTCCTGCCGGAAATCCGTCGATAACAACGCCTATACCCTCTCCGTGTGATTCACCGAAAACGGAGAGCTTTAACTTTGAACCGTAGACCGATGCCATTATCTATCACTTCCTTGGTTTTTATCAGATGTTTTCAAGCATGTCAAAGCTGTCGGAAAGGAAGTCCTGCAGCTCCTTAGCGTTTAACTGTCGCTGTGCGAGAAGTGCCAGCGTATATATCTGCTTTGCGAGTTTTTTAGCTTTTTCCTCATCAGTCAGCAAAACCTGTTCAAGACGCTTTATAAGCGAACTTGAAGCATTGACAACAAGATTCATTTCAGTCGGGAACTTAAAGTCCTCTGCATTAGCGCCGCTCATACGGTACATACGCATCATATCTTCCATTCTGCGCGACTGCTCGGAAATATTGAGCACAGCCGGTATCTTCTCATTTTTGAGAAGCTCGAATGTTACCTTCAGGTTATCCTCTTCACTGACAGCCTTAAAAATTTCGGCAAGCTTTTCGTTTTCTGCGGCTGTACCGTCTGCCTTGAGCGCTCCGGCAACATCCGCATCAATACGGACGAACTTCACTCCCTCATTTTCCTGCTCAACAATGCTTATAAACTGCGTATCAATCATCTTATCAAGCACAACAACATCTATTCCCTCATCGGCAAACATAGAAATGTACTGTGCCTGCGCAGTAATGTCTGCCGCGTAATAAACGGTTTTCTCGTGCTTTTCTTTCGCCTTTTCAAGATACTCATCAAGCGTTACAAAGCGTCCGTCGGTTGTGGCATAGATTATCGCAGATTTTACGCGCTCATAGAACTTTCTGTCCCTGAGTGAGCCGTATTCAACAAACGTTTTGAGGTCCCCCCAAAGCTTTTCATAATTCTCGCGCTCAAGATTAAACATAGAGCAAAGCTTATCGGCAACCTTTTTAACGATATGAGCGGAAATCTTCGCAACATATCCGCTGTTTTGAAGATAGCTTCTCGAAACATTGAGCGGAAGCTCTGGGCAATCAAGCACACCCTTGAGCATGAGAAGAAATTCCGGAATTACTTCTTTGATATTATCTGCGACAAAAACCTGATTGTAGTAAAGCTTTACTTGTCCCTCAAGGCTGTCATACTCGTGGGAGAGTCTTGGAAAATAAAGTATTCCGCGGAAATTAAGCGGATAGTCTGCGTTAAGGTGAATATGGAAAAGCGGTTCTCTGAAATCAGTGAACACCTTGTGGTAAAATTCGTCATACTCCTCCTTAGTACATTCAGAAGGATTTTTCTGCCAAAGCGGATGAATGTCGTTAACCGGCTTTTCTTCAGGCTCGGCGTTTTTCACAGTGTCCGCTTCTGTCTGTTCTTTTTCCACCTCAAGATATATTGCCACCGGCATAAAAGAGCAATATTTATCAAGCATGGCACGAATACGGCTCTCGTCAAGAAACTCCGACTCGTTCTCCATAATGTGCATGACAACGTCCGTACCGCGACCGGAGCGATAGTAGTCGTTGGTTATTTCGTATTCTCCGGCTTCGGAGCAAATCCACTTAACTGCGCTCTCTGCGGTATATGAACGGGTAATAACATCAACAGTGTCACTGACCATAAATGCGGAGTAGAAACCGAGTCCGAAGTGACCGATAATACCGTCAGATGCACCGTCCACGTTTTCGCCCTCATACTTTTCTATAAACTCAAGCGCACCCGAAAGCGCTATCTGACATATATAACGGCGCACCTCATCCTCGGTCATACCAATACCGTTATCGCTGACCGTAAGAGTTTTTGCCGCTTTATTTATCGTAACAGTTATTCTGTAGTTCGGCTCATCCTCTATCTGTGCTTGCCCAAGTGAAGCAAGACGCTTCATTTTTGTAACCGCATCGCATGCGTTTGAAACTATTTCTCGAAGAAATATTTCTTTTTCTGAATAGAGCCATTTTTTTATTATCGGAAATATGTGTTCGATTTCGACGGATATTCCGCCTTTCTCGGTATTTTTAATATCCTCTGACATTGTGCGTTCCCTCTTTTTCGTTTTGTAGTTTAAAGGCACATTACCTATAAGTATATAACCTCATTATATATTTTAC
>JAFYPS010000174.1 GCA_017547395.1 Clostridia bacterium | reverse complement strand
TTAACCTGATACGGATAATGCCGTCGTAGGGAGATATAACAAGAAAAATGTATTTCCGCACAGGCATATCGTCTGTGCGGAATTTATTTTTCGGAGGTTTTTCAAGAATGAAAAACAAAAAAGTAAGAGCGCTTGTCGAAAGCGCGATTATGATTGCGGTTGCCACCGTATTGAGTATGATCAAAATCATTGATTTGCCGTATGGCGGCTCAGTAACCGTTGCATCAATGTTTCCGATAGCAATCATCTCATATCGCTATGGAATCAAATGGGGCTTAGCCTCCGGCGTCGTATATGGCGCCTTGCAGCAGTTGCTCGGTCTCAGCACCCTTTCATATGTAACCACTTGGCAAAGTGTCGTTGCAATCATACTGTTAGACTACGTTATCGCTTTTGCCGTTGCAGGACTCGGAGGCGCTTTCCGCAACGTAGCAAGCAATCAGCCAATTGCATTTGCTCTTGGTGCTCTTTTGGTATGCATACTTAGATATTTATGTCACGTCATATCAGGAGCAACAGTTTGGGCGGGAATTTCAATTCCCACAAAAGCCGCCCTTATTTATTCATTTATATATAATGCCACGTATATGATTCCCGAAGCGATTATTATGGTAATTGTGGCGGTATATATTGGGTCAATAATGAACTTCAAGGCAAATATTCCTACTCGCATTATAAATAATAAATATAATGCAACCGCAAGTATGTTTACTATGCTCGCAGGTCTTCCGATAACCGCAGCCTTAATTACAGATGTTGCATTGGTTTTCTCCAAACTGCAGAATGCAGAAACCGGCGAATTCACCCTTGAACACATCGCAGAGGCTAATTGGACGCTTGTCGGTATAGTAAGCGTGGGAGCCACAGTGATTGCGACTGTCCTGCTTTTGATTGGCGTTTCAAAAAGGAAGAACGCTTGACAAAATTAATAAAGAGTTATATAATATTTTCCGCAACCGAGCGCACGATCGCGCGATATGGCGCCGAAAGGTATTATCGCGAGGAAAGTCCGAGCTTCACAGGGCAGGATAACGGATAACGTCCGCCGAGGGCGACCTCAGGGAAAGTGCAACAGAAATAGACCGCCGCGAAAGCGGTAAGGATGGAAAGGCGAGGTAAGAGCTCACCGGCACGACAGGCGACTGTGTGCAAATGTAAACCCTATCCGAAGCAACACCGTATGGAAAGCGTTTGCCCGACATATCTTTCCGGGTGGCAGCGGGATTTTATCCCCAAGCAGGTTGGTAACAGTCTGCGAAGATAGATGATCGTGGAGCGTTTTACGCTTACAGAACTCGGCTTATAACTCGTGTTGCAGACCGACAGCATTTCGCTGTCGGTCTTTTTTACCATCTGGGGGCATCTTGACATTTCAATGCCGGGAATTTATAATATTATATACAGTTTAAAAATATTCGGAGAGATTTATGGCAACCGTTTCGTTACACTCTATAAAACGAGATCACACTCTCGCAGTTCTTAAATCAATTGCAAGAAAAAAGCATATCACAAAATTGGAAATTTCCGAAGAAACAGGTCTTAGCCTTATGACCGTTGGAAAAATCACAAGTATACTTGGTGCTAACGGCATAATTACACACGGAAAGAACGTTTCACAGAAGGCGGGCAGACGCGCCGAGGTGTTCAGCATCCGTCACGATTGGCTTATTCCAATGTTTGAAATTTCATCCCACGTTTTTAAGTTTTATATAACGAATCTCGAGGGCGAAGTGCTTGATAAGGTTGTATGCCGTATTTCACAGGTGCCACAGCAAATTTCAAGTGAATTTATAATTTTTATGCAAAAAACACTTGCACTTCTTCAAAAAAACTATAAAAACAAAAAATGCCTTGGAATAGGTGTTTCAGTTGCCGGAGTTTACAATAAGGAAAACGACTGCATAATATCTTCAATGATTCCCGAGCTGTCTTCAATAAAACTGATGCAGAATATAAACAAAATCTTCCATAACAAGATAACCGTTATTGAGAATGCAAACCGCCTCTGCGCCGCAGGAATTATTGAATGGCAGGATGACTACAGAGAAAAAACAATTTCCTGTCTCACAGTGAGCGAAACAATAGAGTGCACGACCTGTGATAAAGGCGTATATATTTCAGGTAACCAAAATCTTGCAGGAAGACTTGGAGATATTTCCTATTCACCCGGAGTTACTTATGCCAATTTCATTCGCAATGCAGTTGACGGCAGTTTTGTTGAAGACCCTATTCTTGACCTGTTAAAAATCGTTTCCGTTGCATATTCACCAGACACAATTTATCTGTGTTCGGATAAATTCTCGTATATACCGGCTACAATAAAACGCTTTGTATCCGCTCTTCACACAAGTTTGATCTGGCCGGATAAACCGCCGGAACTCAAGTACGTTCATTCCACAGAACTCGAAAGTTTGAGTGCAGTCATATCAAGAGTTATCGAGCGTTGGCTTGATGGAATTCTGCTTAGCAATACATAATCTTCTGTTATATGCAAATACTATTCTCGGGACAACTCAGTCTCAATAGTATATATACGGAAGGAAATAACTATGGAAAACAGCGCAAATATGTGCATCGAATGTACTGTTAATCAGTGCAAGCACCACTGCTCCGACAAAAATTACTGTTCGCTCGAAAAAATCAAGGTAGTAACTCACGAAGAGAATCCTACTGTAACCCAGTGTACCGACTGTCATTCCTTCGAAGCTAAGAGCAACTGCTGCTCATAAGCAAAAATAGCGACGGCAAAGCCGTCGCTATTTTATTTTACTGTCTTTCAACGATTTTGACGTTAACGGGAAGTATTCCCGCCTGCTCGTATACTATTTCATTTATCTGTGCAACATCATTTTGCATAAGTCCATCTGTTTTTACAACGATATTTACCGTGTTTCCACTCACAACCGCTACACAATCAGCAAAGCCTTTCGCTTCTACTAAAGTTTCGATATTAGCCTCGTTTTCTATATCTTTTGCTATTTGCGATATGTCGGCAAATGCCTGTGCTTTGGTATCGTCAAGAGCTTCTGCGCTTGCGACTACAGTCTGCAAAACTTCAAGTGCCTCATCTCTCGCCTTCTGCCGACTCAAAACAGTTGTGGAAAAATATGAATCCTCCTCGGATATGTCCTCGGCACTCGCTCCGCTTAAATCAGCCGATCCGTATGTATCCGACATATTTCCCGTTCCGTATCCTATCGCATCCACAGGATCGCTGAACAGCATATAGTTTGCAAATACCGCTGCACCTATAACAAGTATGGCAAGAGCAACTGCAATATTCTTTTTGCCTATTTTATTATAGACGTTTTTTGCAAATTCGCCGACTTTTTTAAATTCGATTTTCTTCATAACTACCTCCAAACAAATATTCCCTGTTTAATTATATTTATCAAAAAATGCTTTTATACTAATTTCGCTGTGAAACCGATATTCGCGTGCTTTTAATATTAAAAAGTGCATCTACAAGTTCATAAAGTGCAAGTTTTACAGACGGGTCTTCGCCTCCGTTACATGCAATAGCAATTCCCGAAATCTTCTCCTCACCCTTATCATAGCCGAAAGCCTCAATTGCTTGTTTTTCATATGTGATCATAACCCTTGCATTACTAACACCTTTAACAAGGTTGCACATTTCTTCAAGCTTCTGTTCCGTACTCTGCACTTCACTGTTGATTCCGTTGTCTTTTTCAAATAAAGATGATACGGCAATTGCTGCAAGAGTGATAATTATCAGTGGAACAAACCACTTCTTTTTCGCAAGGTTGCTCATTTAAAATAAACCTCCGCTTTTACGTTATACTCTTCTTTAAGCAAACGTTTGACCTCGTATGAACTTATCAAAGAATTTCTGTCAAAAAATACTTTCAGTTTTTCAAGCGTTAAATTCTCATTATCAAGTTCAGCTATACATTCACACGGCTTTACGTCAAAACTCGCTTCAACAATGTCGCTTACCCTTACGGAAAGCAGTTCTTCTGCCCTGCTTATTACCTCGACGTACATATCAGAGTCCGTTTGTCCAAGCTCTTCTGCCGCAACAAGGTCAAACTTGTAATTCATAGCGCAGGCATTCCCAAAAATAAATAGCAGAAGAGAAAATAGCAAAACCCCGTCTACAAATAGAGAAAGTACTTTAAAAACTCTTTCTCCGCAGAGCGATCCCGCAACGTTTTTCAAAAATGATGCTATTGCGCAAGCAGCAAAACAGTTATAAAACAAATCTCTCATTATGACAGAATAGCAGGAGCGCCCCCCATAAATATTCCTATGTTTATAATACCTATAACAAATATAGAGGTATATGCTGCAAAAACAAAGTTAAACGCATATTTTATGTGAACAAAAACACTTTTTACGTCTGCCAAAAGAAGATAGTCACACAAAAATAAAAAAACATTCAGCAAAATCCCGTTTAACCACAAGATTATCAACGGCGGCAAATATGAAAAAATCAAAAACAAAACTGCTGCGTTGCCAATGGAATTTTTAATGGTTATAAATCCACCGCCGACAAGCTTAAGTGCCTCGCCTAAAGCTCCGCCGACTATAGGAACAGCATTTCCTACAAACAAACGCACGGTTCGTGCAGAAAAACCGTCAGTGCCTGATGAAGATAAACTTTGTGTGCTTAGCAAGACAACGTATAGCGTCGTAAAAATAGAAAAAGCAGTATAGCCTATATTCTTTAACGTTTGCGAAAGCACCGTCATTTTTCCGTTCCCGCTTGACACTTCCATAAGCGCAATTCCAAAAAATAAAGTAATTATATATGGAATAACCGAGAGCAAAACAATCTGCAGTACTGACAAGAAAACGGTAGTAAACACGCTGAAAGTTTTTGCCAAGGCGATGTTTCCGCCCGTCGCAAGTAGGCTTCCGAAAACAGGAGAAATTATTCCTAAGAAGACGCTTGTTTCTTTAATGTATACACCGACTTGCGCAATTGTTTCCCTCGCAGACAGTAATATGTATGATGCGGAGAAAAACTTTAAAAAATAATTGAGAGCCGTAAAAAT
>JAFYPS010000173.1 GCA_017547395.1 Clostridia bacterium | reverse complement strand
GCGGCTGTTCTCGATGAATGCGGGAGAGTCAAGAGCGATTTCAGCGCCGTTTACCTTTGCGGTAGTAGCACCGATAACGATCTCGATGGTGGTGTCTGCACTCTTAACGGTAACGGTCTTAGTCGCATCGTCCCAGCCAACGGTTGCACCGAGGTTCTCTGCTACAAAACGTACGGGAAGCATGGTGCGGCTGTTGCGGATAATGGGTGCTGCGTCAAGAGTCTTTGCAGTACCGTTAACGGTAGCGGTAAGAGAGTCGATAGTCATCTTGATCTCGGTCTTCTTAACCTCGGGAGTAGCAGGAGTTGTAGGAGTACCGCCTGTAAGCTCTTCGCCGTTTCTTACAAGTCTTGCGCCATCGGCAGTGCCTATGGGAGTTGTTACGTTAAGCGAGCCTTTTTCTACGTGGTCCCACTTGCCGCCAAGAACGGCAACGGTATAACTCTTTGTAGAGGAGAGCATATTTTCTTCATACTTGAAGCCACTGTATTCGCCCTCTGTATTCTGCCATCTGCCGCCTACTATGCTCGGGAAAGCGTGCTCGCCGATTGAACTGTTAAGGCAGCTTACGCCTTCGCCGAATACAACGTTGTTGAAGTTACATTCGATAACAGCCATTCCCTTCGCGTATTCGGGGCAGAAAATGATGTTGTCAAAATAAACCGACGAATTTACGCTTATCTGTTCAAAGGAAAGAACGATACTGTTGTTTTCTGCGGTGATCATAATGGGACCGCGGGACGTGGAGAGGTCGAGATGTCCTTTTGCATTGTAGGACTGAAGGAGCACGAGTGTGCCGCCCTTGTTAAGCATAGATATGCCCTTGTTGATGGTCTTGATAGGCGCCTCTCTTGTGCCGGGGTTTGAGTCGCTGCCGTCATAATATGATGCGTAAATGGTCGGGAGAGTGGGGATCTTTTCAAAAGAGCCTGTGAGGTATGTTTTTCTGGTAAGCTCTGTACCATCAAGCAAAGGCTGAGCGGTAGCGGTAGGCACGCCGGGGTTCTCCTTTGAGCCTGCAAAAAGCTTGCCGTCTTCAAACCATACGTGGTCTATACAAGTGCTTCTCGGAGAAGCTGCATCGTTATTTTCTCCCCAGGAAATGCCGTTGTTTCTATGGCAATGGTAAATAATAAGAGTGTCCTTGCCGTTAGGCGCTTCTACAAATGAGTGGTGAGCAGTGCCGTAAAGGTGAGGGTTCTTGTTATCGCTGTAATCCTGGTCGGTGCAGGCTAAAATCTCGCCCTTGCCGTCGCGGACAAAGCCGCTAAGAGGCGAGTCGCTCACTGCATAGCAAACAGAGTAGTCTGTTGCCCTCCAACTGCCGGAAGAGAAGGTGAGGTAATACTTGCCGTCGTGCTTAAGCATTGCAGGGCCCTCAACGCAAGCCGAGGAAACTTCATACTGACGGTCAAACTTAACGAGAAGCTGTTCGGTTCCGGTCTTTACACAGAAGTTTACCATATCAAACTCGCATCCCCAGATGTTACTGCCGGACTGGGATGCCTGCTCGTTAAGACGGATAGCGCCTGTACCGGCAAAATAGAGGTACATTGTTCCGTCGTCATCAAGGAAAAAGTGAGCATCAAGAACGCTGTGGTAGGGGAAGAGGTACTTATTGTTAGCGCTCTTGAAAGGTCCTTTGGGGCTGTCGGCTACGGCAATAGAAAGTCTGTTTCTCTGTCCGACTTCCGACTTGAAGGAGAAGATCATATAATACTTTCCGTTGTATTTTGTGACCTCGGGTGCCCAGAAGTCATAGAGATTGCCGCCGTCAAGAGAGGGATCAACGTATACGTCCTCTTCAACAAGGCAGTAGCCCTCTGCGGTCCACTCGACAAGGTTCTTTGAAGAGTAGGTTCTGAAACCGTAGTCGTTTGAGTTGGTTGCATACAGGTAGTACGTGCCGTCACTATCCTTAAAAATAAAGGGGTCGGCACCGTTTGCAACGGGGTTTGTGAACGTGTCTGCCGCAAGAATGCCTATTGAGAGCACAATTGCGAACAATGCGAAACAAAGAATCTTTTTCATAGTGATCTCCTTGAATAATTTTTGCCATTCTATTATACAATACTTTTTGGGAATAATCAAGTAAAAATCCGTATTAAATAAAGATAATACGGATTTTTTGTTTTATTTTGTTAATGTTGCTGTCTTTGTCGCGTCGTCCCATCCAACGGTTGCACCGAGGTTTTCGGCAACTACGCGTACGGGGAGGTAGGTGCGGCTGTTCTCAATGAATGCGGGAGAGTCGAGTGCGATTTCAGCGCCGTTTACCTTTGCAGTGGAAGCACCGATAACGATCTCGATGGTGGTGTCTGCACTCTTTACGGTAACGGTCTTTGTTACATCGTCCCAACCAACGGTTGCACCGAGGTTCTCAGCTACAAAACGTACGGGAAGCATTGTGCGGCTGTTACGGATAATGGGTGCTGCATCAAGGGTCTTTGTTTCACCGTTAACGAAAGCGGTAAGAGAATCGATGGTCATCTTTATCTCGGTCGACTTAGCCTCGCCTCGAGGGGGAATCGGGGATTTTTCACTTTTAACGTACTTTGTATCGCTTACAAGGTCAAGTTCAAATTCGCGCTGATTGGCATCATAGAAATACTGACCTGCAACTGTCGAATAGACTTCCATCTGCACCTTTCTTCCGTCTTCGGAGAAGTGGAACATAACTACGTTGCCTGCGCCGCGGCTGTGTTCGAAGCTGTTCGCCGCATTGTCAACGGATTGGAAATCTATGAGCATTTCTGTAACGGTGTTGCCGTGAACGCCTTTACGCTGGGTGGTGAGTACAATGTCATTTGAAACGTGTCCCGAAAGCATCAGCACGATGTTTTCATATTGTGAAAGGAATCTGTCCCAGAGTGCATCAGGGGCAATACCCGACTTTACTTCCTGCGATTGATTAAGAGTCTTTCCGTTATCCCACAGGTGATTGTGTCTTGACACGATAACGTTATGATTGGGATGGCTTTCAACGACGTCGCAAGCCCACCCCAGAATATCATCATCAAGCACGTAGTTAAGCTGGAGGAAGAGGTAGGGAATACCGCCTATGTCCATTTCTACGTAGGTAGAGGCATAGTCGCCGTCTTTGTATGTGCCGTCAACCATCTTGGCGTATTCAAGCTGACTTACCGTCTTGTTGTACCAGTACAGATTGTCGTGATTGCCTCTTATCGGAATGTGAGGAACGTATCCGTCGATGATATCAAAAACTTCTGCGGCTGCCGCCCATTCGTAGTCATAGTTGTCGTTGACGATATCACCCATACCAATTACCATCTCGATATTGCGGGATTCGATATTGTCATACACCCAGTTGTAAATCTCTTTGAAATTCTCGGTATAATTCTTCGCCATATTCTGGGTGTCGCCGATAACGGCAAAGGAATATGCGTAGTTATTTGCCGGCTTTGCAGGCTCATCTATCCAGATTCTTCCGAGAATAAGGTCGTTTTTGTAAGAGCTAAGGTCATTTACCTTTATGGGGCGCTCCTCAGTAATGTCTGTGAAATCATAATGAAGAATAAGGTCTTCCTTGCCTTGTTTTTCCATATCCTTCTTTATCTCTGCCTCGGTACGCACGTCCGAATACACGGCAAAATTCTTCATTTCGCCGAGGAAGGGCTTTTGGTTGAGAAGACTTGAGTCGCCTCCAACGGCAAATTTGTCAAGCCAGATTTCAAATTTTTCTTCGTACTTCCGGGTTTGGGCAAGCTCGCCGTTAATATAGCATTTCGCTTCACTCTTGGCATTGTCCATTACTATAGCAAGATGAACCCACTGGCTTGTAATTAAGTATACCTGATCGAACGTAACCGAAGATCTTGTAAAGTCGGACGTATCATTCCATTTTACGCCGGGGTTACCGTCCTTGGTAATAAAGAACGTTGTAAAGCTTTTTTGCTCGTTAGCGGTACGGTCGTTTCCGAATAAAACGCTTTCATTCTTGTAAATCGCTCTTTTGTTGAAACGCACTGTTGCCTCAACGGTTACAGGCTGATCTGCAAGGTCACTCGCGATAGGGCAATATGAGTTTGCACCGAATTTTATACCGCCGTCATCCGCCATATATGCGACAGCAGAAAATACTGAGCAAAGAGCGAGAACGATGATAACGAGTGATAAAAACTTTTTCAAAGACATAGTTTCTTCTCCTTTGAAAATTATTACAATTATTATAATATATAAACTACAAAAAAGCAATCCGCTTTTTGCGGATTGCTTTTAAACTTATTCGCCGGCAAGCACCATATTTACAGGAAGGAAGGAGTTTCCTCTTTTTGCAAATGCAATGCGCATTGTATTTGCATCTACTGCTTCACCCACCCAGTTTTTGAGTATCAGCTTGTAGGAAAGGTCGCAGGTGAAAGCGTTGTCACCGTACGGTACAAAGTTGTCAACGTCCATCTGTTCAACAGTCATTTCCTGCGGAGCAATGTAGTAGTAACCTATGTACGAGCGCTCAAGATTTGTGTAAAGCGGACTTGGGTTTGCAACGTGAGCTTTTACGGCGTTGAGGTTTGCGCGAGTGTTGGAATAGCCCTGCGTTGTATAGTAGAGATAAGCCTTCATAAATGCAATAACCTGATCGGCATACTGCTCTTCAAGCTCTTCGCTTGCGGGAGAAAGGAAGACCTTCTTTTCTTCATCTTCGGTAAATGCAAGCTCGGTTTCTCCGATTTTTGCAGTAAAATTCGGGACGGCGTAGACGTCGGTAAAGACGTATTCGCTTGCACGGGGAGCGTTGGCAACGTCATAGAAGTCGCTGCGCCATACGGCAGTATTGTTTGTCGCCTTAACGGGGTTTCCGTTAGCAAAAAGAGTAGCCTCTTTAGGCGCGATTACAGTGCATTCAATCGTGGTCGGGGAGAAGACAAAGTTGTTTCCGTCTGCCGTGCCTGCAAGCTGGTTAAGACCAAACGAGGCTGTGGCAATGCCTGCACCTGCAACCGTAGGGATGACGTAATTGCTCATAGTTACGGTCTGACCGAATCGGTCAGGCTCACTTTCTGAAGATCCGGCAATAAATCCGGAGGGGACTCTTTGACCGTCCAAAAATACGTAGGAATTATTCGGAACGCTGATGTTGACGGTATGCAGCTTAGGCTCGGGGAAGTCGAAAATGAAATCTTCACCTTCAAGAGCCTTAAGCTCTTTGTTTTTATACATTACCTTGACAGACGGGCGCTCAAGGAAGTTTTCAAGCATACAAACGGTGTAAGCGTCACTTCCGAAAACCGCGTATCTGTCGGTTTCTGTGGGACTAAACTCTTTACCGTTCACCTTGACGTGAGCGTCTTTGGGGTAAACAAGTGCATAATTTGAGTAATTAAGAAGATCTGCGGCAATAAGCTCAACCGTATTGATATCATAGCCGACAAAGCCCATAAATCCCGTTTCGCCGTCGCGCTGGAGCGTTAGCTTGAGCAGATTTTCGTTACCGCAGCAGAGCAGATACACCGGCGCTTCGTAAGTGTATTCGCGTACAACCTTTTTGTAACTGATTTTTCCCGAATATTTAGTCGAGAGGTTGCTTGCAATATTGTAAAGCGATTCGTACTTGTTAACGGAATTTCCGTATGCTTTGTTAAGCGCGGTAAAGAATGCAGCCTGACCGGATGTTGCAATGTATTCTTCTACCTCGTACCACGGCTGCGCTTTCTCGTATTGCATCATAATACTCCACATAATGCCGCAGGCACCGATTATCAATACAACCCAGGCGGTGAAGTATATGAAAAGCTTCTGTTTGAAAGAAAAACGGGGGCGAAGATTTTCGGAATAGCCTTCTTCGACGAGCTCGTTTTCGATTTCATCAGTAGCCATAGGGGGTGTATAGTTGTTGTTCATTTTCTTTCCTCACTTAACGAGAATAGATGTAGAAACTACGCGTTCACCGTAAACGTACGCGCTGTGCGTAACGTTTTCGCCCTCGTAAATCATAAGCGAGGATGAACCGCCGTCAAGATTTGTCGCGTTGATTGCTCCGTATTCGAGGAACACTTCGACAAGGTCGTCAAGCGTTGCTCCGAGTGAGTCTACGCTTCGTCCGTTTACAACGAGAAGCAGGATCGCACCGTCATCACGCTGACCGATTGCCGTACGCGGATTAAGACCTCCGCCGAGCGCACGCTTTTCATTCTGCGGCATACCGTTTACGATAAGTGCGGGACCGTAGGACGCGGCATATTGAACTCCGCGGTCGAGTGCGGCTTTGGCGGTAATCTTTCCGACGTGCAAAAGACCGTCTTTGTCAATTCCCGCGAGCGAGTAGTAAGAGTTCAGGTTGCCCCAGAGAAGCTCACCCTCGTAAATAACTATTCCGTCGGGAACGCCACCGGTACCGTTGCCGTTAGGATCGTAGAATCCACCCGCATTTGTGCCGCCTACGGCACCGTAGTGCTCGATCATTGCATTAACGGTCATACCGGATTTGTCGTATCCGAATCCGTCCTTGGGAATGCCGACAAAAACGCGTTTGGGATCTTTGACAATCATAATTTTTCCGTAGAAGGTTGCTCCCTTGACGTCGTGTATTTCAATTCCGTCGGTATCTTCGGGGATTTCTTCACTTGTATCTGCAATCACCTCGTTAACAGGGAGCTTGATAAGCGCAGCCTGTACCTCGATGTCGGTTTCTTCTTCACCGCCGCTGATGATCTCCTGAACCTTCTCAGCACTCATATACATATGAGGAACAAATTTTGCGGCACTGGTTTCCATAAGTGTGGTTACCATAAGCTTTCCGGCGTATTCGGAAGGACCGAGGATTATTACGCCTATTACAAGGTAAAGCAGCAAAAACAGCATTACAAGCGTTATGCCTGCAACCGCAAGTATCTTCTTGAACATAGTATCGCTTCCTTTGAAATGAAGTATATCCTAAACATAATACCACTTTTTTATCATTATTACAATATGTATGCGGAAAAATAGTGAAAAAAGATGTTTTATGCAAAATATCGGTGGTTGTGAGAATTGTGTAAAAAGCTAAAAAAACAAGGTTGATTTTCGTCAAAATGTAACTTGTCAACAAAAGGAGAAATTTAGTATAATTAAGTTACCATTTCCATTATGGGGCAGAATGCCCTAAAAATTTTAAAAAGGAAACTTGGAGGAAAACAAAATGAAAAAGTTACTCGCACTCGCATTGGTTGCAGTAATGATGCTTGCTCTTGTAGCTTGCGGTGAGACCGCTCCCGTAGCTACCGATGACGTTGCAGGCACCGATGCTCCCGCCACCACTGAGGCTCCCGTTGTTGAGAATCCTCTTGCAGACATCAAGTTTGGTATGATCTGCCTCCACGACGAGAACTCTACCTACGACCTTAACTTCATCAACGGTCTTAAGGAAGCTAAGGCAAATCTCGGACTTACCGATGAACAGGTTGTTATCATCACCAACGTTCCCGAGTCCAACGCTTGCTACGAAGCAGCAGTTGACCTCGCAGAGCGCGGATGCAACATCGTGTTCGCTAACTCCTTCGGTCACGAGTCCTACATTCTTCAGGCTGCTCTTGAGTATCCCGAGGTTCAGTTCTGCCATGCAACCGGTACTACCGCTCACACTGAGAACGTTGCTAACTTCCACAATGCATTCGCTTCTATCTACGAGGGCCGTTTCCTCGCAGGTGTTGCTGCAGGTCTTAAGCTCAACGAGATGATCGCTGACGGCAAGATCACTGCTGAACAGGCTGTTATGGGTTACGTTGGTGCGTTCACCTATGCAGAAGTTATTTCCGGTTACACCTCCTTCTACCTTGGCGCTAAGTCCGTTTGTCCTTCTGTAACCATGAAGGTTCAGTTCACCGGTTCTTGGTATGACGAGGCTGCTGAGAAGGAAGCTGCTACCAAGCTCATCAGCGAAGGCTGCGTACTTATCAGCCAGCACGCTGACTCTATGGGCGCTCCTACCGCATGCGAGACCGCAGGCGTTCCTAACGTTTCTTACAACGGTTCTACCGTTGCAGCTTGCCCCAATACCTTCATCGTATCTTCCAGAATCAACTGGGCTCCTTACTACGAGTTCGTAGTTAACGCTGTTGCAAACGGCGAGGACATTCCTGCTGACTGGACCGGTACTATCGAAACAGGCTCTGTAGTTCTTACTGACGTTAACACTCAGGCAGCTGCAGAAGGCACTGTTGAGACTATCGAGGCTGTAAAGGCTCAGCTCGTAAACGGCGAGGTTGACGTATTTGCTACTTCTACCTTCACTGTTGCAGGTGCAGCTCTTGAGTCTTACCTTGCAGACGTTGATACCGACGCAGCTTATGAGAAGGACACCGAAGTTATTAAGGACGGTGCTTTCCTTGAGTCTGAATACCGCAGCGCTCCTTACTTTGACATTGCAATCGACGGCATCACCACTCTTAACACCGCATTCTAATTAAACTTTAGCGAGTATAGGCGAGGTTTTTCACCTCGCCTACACTTGTTATTTTAGGCATAACGCAAGCACACAAATTTTGTGTTTTTGCGTTATTACTAAAGTAATATTTTTATTCGGGAGGTACACCTTGAGCGTTGCAATTGAACTAAGAGGCATTACCAAGACTTTCGGCAGCGTTGTCGCAAACGACAACGTCAATCTCACCGTCAAGCGCGGAGAAATTCTCTCCATCCTCGGCGAAAACGGAAGCGGTAAGACCACACTGATGAATATGATATCGGGTATCTATTTCCCCGACCATGGTCAGATTTTTATTGACGGGGAGGAAGTTGTTATCCGTTCTCCCAAGGACGCGTTTAAGTACAGAATAGGTATGATACATCAGCATTTCAAGCTTGTTGACGTATTTACCGCTACGGAGAATATCATTCTCGGACTTGAGGACAAGGGAAGATACAATCTTAAAAAGGCATCGGCACGTGTAAAAGAGATAAGCGAGCAGTACGGTTTTGACGTTGACCCGAATAAGAAAATATATGAGATGTCGGTATCCGAAAAGCAGACTGTAGAAATTATCAAGGTTCTCTATCGCGGTGCGGATATTCTTATTCTCGACGAGCCTACCGCGGTTCTCACTCCTCAGGAGACACAGAAGCTTTTTGCGGTTCTCCGCAAGATGCGCGACGCGGGCAAGGCAATAGTCATTATCACACATAAACTGCACGAGGTGCTTTCCCTCTCCGACAGAGTTTCGGTACTTTGCAAGGGCAAGTACGTCGGCACCGTTGACACTGCAAATACAAATGAAATGGCGCTTACCGAGATGATGGTAGGCAAAAAGGTTTCACTCAATATCGACCGCAGCGAGCCGAAGAACGCTGAGGTTCGTCTTGAAGTCAAGGATATTACCTGCCTTAACCGCGAGGGCGTCAAGATGCTTGACGACGTTTCTTTTTCCGCCTATTCGGGAGAAATTCTCGGTATTGCGGGTATCGCGGGCAGCGGTCAGCGTGAACTTCTTGAGTCTATCGCAGGACTTCAGAAGCTCAGCGAGGGAGACATCTATTATCACAATCCAAAGACGGGCGGAGTTGACGATCTCCGCGACAAAACGCCTCTTCAGATAAGAGAACTTGGCGTTCGCCTTTCCTTTGTTCCCGAGGACCGTCTCGGAATGGGACTTGTCGGCAATATGGACATCATTGACAATATGATGCTCCGTTCATACCGCCGTGGCAAGAGCGCGTTCCTTGAGCGCAAGAAGCCAAGAAATCTTGCAGAAGATATTATAAAGCAGCTCGAGGTTGTAACTCCGAGCGCGCATACACCGGTACGCCGTCTTTCGGGCGGTAACGTGCAGAAGGTGCTTGTAGGACGTGAAATTGCATCTGCTCCTACCGTGCTTATGGCGGCATATCCCGTAAGAGGACTTGATATCAACTCTTCATATACTATTTACAATCTTCTCAATCAGCAGAAGGAAAAGGGCGTTGCCGTAATTTTTGTCGGCGAGGACCTTGACGTGCTTCTCGAACTTTGCGACAGAATTCTTGTTATCGGTTCGGGACATATTACCGGCGTTGTTGATGCAAGAACGACTACCAAGGAAGAAATCGGTCTGCTTATGACCAAAACCGTGGCAAAGGAGGAAAACGGCAATGAAAGCAAATAATTCTGTTCGCGAACCTCTTTTTCATATTGTAAAGCGGGACGGTATCGTCTGGTGGAAGTCCTGGCTTGTAAGAATTGTTGCAATTGTGGTGGCACTTCTTTTCAGCGGACTGGTTTCCTATCTTCTCACGGGCAAAAATCCCGTTGAAATCTACACAACTATGTGGGACGGCGTTTTCGGAACTCCGCGCCGTATGTGGAATATGCTGCTCGCACTCGCGATGCTTCTTTGCGTATCTCTTGCGGTAACTCCCGCATTCAAGATGCGTTTCTGGAACATCGGTGCCGAGGGACAGGCACTTATCGGAGGCTTTGCTGCGGCGGCAATGATGCTTAAAATCGGCGATGCGATTCCAAATCACCTTCTCATTCCGCTTATGGCGATTGCAAGTATGGTAATCGGTGCCGTATGGGCAATAATTCCTGCACTTTTTAAGGCAAAGTGGGGTACAAACGAAACCCTCTTTACGCTTATGATGAACTATATCGCTATGCAGATAGTTGCATATTTCGTTTACATCTGGGCAGTTCCTGCGGGAAGCGGAAAGATAGGCATTATCAACGGCAAGACCTACAGCGGCTGGCTCCCTGAGCTTGGCGGCAGCGATTTTGCAGGCAGAAAATATCTGCTTGCGATTCTCATAGTGCTTGTACTTACAGTGCTTATGTACGTTTACCTCAAGTATTCCAAGCAGGGATATGAAATCTCTGTTGTAGGCGAAAGTGAGAACACCGCGCGTTATATCGGTATCAACGTAAACAAGGTTATCATCCGCACTATGATAATTTCGGGTGCGCTTTGCGGTATTGCAGGCTTCCTTCTTGTATCCGGAGCCGACCACTCCATCACCCCCGACACTATTGACGGTCGCGGATTTACCGCAATTATGGTTTCTTGGCTTGCAAAGTTCAATCCGATAACCATGCTTCTTACCTCGTTCGTTATTGTGTTCCTTGAAAAGGGAGCAACCGAGATTGCAACCACACTCGGACTTAACCACGCGTTTTCGGACATCATTACCGGCATTATCATCTTCTTTATTATCGGTAGTGAGTTCTTTATCAACTATAAGATAAAATTCCGTAAAAAGGAGGCTCGTGCAAAATGATTGCAATGTTTTTTCAGCGCGCTATAATGCAGGGCATTCCGCTCCTTTTCGGTTCTACAGGTGAAATAATCACTGAAAAGTCGGGACATCTTAACCTCGGTATCCCCGGTATTATGTACGTAGGCGGTATCAGCGGCGTTATCGGTGCCTTCTTCTATCAGAATTCCGTAGAGGTAATGAGTCCCGCACTCGCAATTCTCATTCCTCTTCTGTGTTCGCTTCTCGGCTCGCTTCTGATGGGACTTATCTACTGCTTCCTTACCGTAACTCTTCGCGCAAATCAGAACGTGACCGGTCTTGCGCTTACCACGTTCGGTATAGGCATAGGTAACTTTTTCGGTGGCTCGCTTACAAAGCTTGCTGCAAGCGACGCAACGTCTATCGAGCTTACCCAGTTTGAGATTTACTACAGCACTTCGCTTCCTTTTGCATCCAAACTCGGTTGGTTCGGTCAGGTTTTCCTTTCCCACGGATTTCTCGTTTATCTTGCCGTGATAATTGCACTTGCCTCGGCGTACGTGCTTAAGCACACCCGTGCGGGACTTCAGCTCCGCGCAGTCGGTGAAAACCCTGCGACTGCAGATGCGGCAGGTATCAACGTAAATCTTTACAAGTATGTAGCTACCTGTATAGGCAGCATGATTGCAGGTCTTGGCGGTCTTTACTACGTTATCGACTATATGGGCATCTGGTCCAACGACGGTTTCGGTGACCGTGGCTGGCTTGCTATCGCGCTTGTAATTTTTGCGGTTTGGCGCCCCAACACCGGCATTATCGGTTCTATCATTTTCGGTGGACTTTATATCCTTTATACCTTCGTGCAGATACCCGGTTTCGGTGTCGGCGAACAGGAGCTTTTCAAGATGCTTCCTTACGTTGTAACTATCATTGTTCTCGTTGTTACAAGCATTCGTGAAAAGCGTGAAAGCCAGCCTCCTGCAAACCTTGGTCTTGCATATTTCAGAGAAGAAAGATAAAAAATCGGCTCGAAAGAGCCGATTTTTCTTGTTTTTGACACCTGTGTATGATATTATAGTTTTGCAATGAAAAACAGGAAGGACACTTTGCTATGAAGAAGATTGTTATTCTGGCTATAACGGCGTTGCTTTGCGTAGTTTTCGCATTTGCAATCTCTGCCGAGACCTTTACAAACCCCGTTGCACCCGGTGCTGACCCATTCGTTTTAAAGGACGATGACGGCACGTATTACCTCTACGCTACAAGCGGTGATGCGCACGGTTACCGCGTTTACTCCTCTAAGAATCTTGTTGAATGGACTGCGCACGGCTACTGTCTGCTCCACGAGGATATGACCGACAAGGTAGACCCCGAATACACCGACCATCATAAATATTGGGCACCCGAGGTTTTAAAGTACGACGGCAAGTACTATATGGCCGTTTCCTATCACGAACATCTCGGCTTTGCCGTTTCGGACAGCCCTCTCGGTCCTTTTAAAGGAATTACAGACGGCTATCTTTTCAACCCTTTCAAAACAATAGACGGACATTTCTTTCAGGATGACGACGGAAAGGTTTATTTCTTCTTTGCTACGCTCGGTCCGGCTCGCTTTGGCGACAAGTACGTTGAAAGCGGAGAAAGTATCTGGGGCTGTGAGCTTGATATGAAGACGGTTACTCCCAAGAAAGAAACCATAACACTTCTCATTGAACGCGAGCTTCCTATTGACGACTACGTTGTCGAAGGACCGTTTATGCTTAAGCATAACGGCAAGTACTACCTCACTTTCTCCTCCGACGGATATGTAGTGACCAAGTACTCTGTTCACTATGCAACAAGCGATTCTCCTCTCGGTAAGTACACCCGTGACTATGAGCATATCACCCTTATCAGTGACGACCTTGACTACGCAGACAAGGATAATCCTCATCTTTACGGCACGGCGCATCATTCATTTGTTGAAGCGCCTAACGGAAAGGATATGCTTATTGTTTATCACTGCCACAGAACCAATAAAACCGACAACCCCGATATAGACAATCTTTATTCACCGAGAAGCACCTGCATAGACTACGCGTGGTTTGACGATGACGGCGTGCTTTGGGCAGGCCGCCGTGATATGCCCGGCACTCCCAATGCATACGAGCAGCCTATCCTTGAGGGAACAACGCTTGAAAGAGACGTTTACCTTGAGGGCGCGTTTGAAAAACTTCCTTCGCTCCCCAAGGTTTATGTTTCTTCCTACGACGGAATTGATACAAATCCCGGTACAAAGGAACACCCTGTAAAAACTATTGACCGCGCTATGAGTTTGCTTTCAAAGGGCGGTACTGTTTTACTCATGCAGAACTACAACATGGGTACAATCTGTGAGATCGGCGGAGTACGCGGTCCGCTCATGATTACCTCCGAGCATTCTAACGTGGTTATTACATTCAAGTTTATAAATATAAGCTCTGCCGTTTACTTCGATAATATTGTTTTTGCTCCCGAATGCCAGAGCGAAAGCTCGGTTATCGCCTGCAACTTCAATAACGTTGTAATGGGTGAGGGTGTAGGCTGCCTTAACAATCCTTACGGCGAGCATGAATATCCGATACTTGTCGGCGGCAGATGGAACTATACGGGTAATGACGTAAATCTTGAAAAGTTCAGGTATACCCCTGACAAGCTCACTTCGACCAAGGAGTACAGTCTTACCGTTCTCGGTGGAACGTGGGAAATGGCGGAGGTCGGCAGCGTTGACTATAAGACTCCTATTGCGAACTCTGCTCCAAACGGCAAATTCGTTACAAGCAGCGAGGGAATGACTCCCACTGTTCCCGTAGTTTCTGCAAAGACAGAGATAAAGATGACAATTGACTCTCTTACCGCATTTGTTAACGGTGAAAGCAAGACTCTTGATGCGGCACCCATTATCCGCAATAGCCGCACCATGCTCCCCGTACGCTTTGTAGCGGAGAATCTCGGTGCGACAGTCGGTTGGGATGACGCAACAAAGACAGTTACCGTGAAGAGCGCAGATGCCACCATCGAAATCGTTATCGGTGCTGCCACCGCTAAGGTAAACGGCAAGGAAATCGCACTTGACTCTCCTGCTTTCATTGAAAACAGCCGCACCTACCTTCCAGTAAGAGTTGTTGCAGAAAACCTCGGCGCAACGGTGTCTTGGGATGATGCGACAAAGACCGCAACTTTAGTAAAATAAAACGAAAAGGACTGCATTTGCAGTCCTTTTTGGTTTGTCAGATAAATCGAGGTGCAACAACGGTGCAACAAAATATTGGCTTAAACGGTTGAATTATCAGCGGCAAAAAGATATAATATATTTGTTAATAAAACTTTAAAAGGTGGTTTTGAAATGAAAAACAGGATTTTTTTCTTTCTGTGTATCGCAGTTTTGCTCTGTGTCAGCGTCTCTGCGGCAACAGTATCCGTAAACTCCTCTACGGGCTTTCAGGCGGCGGTGCTTGCGCTGAAAGGAGAGGGAGGAACTATAGTCGTTGAGGAGGAAGCCACTGTTCCAAGCGGTATGAAAATTCCGGATCAGAATGGTGATATTACTATAACGGGTAAGGCTCTTACCTTCCTTGGTGACGTGTCCTTTGCAAAAAATACAAATAACAATACAATAATCTTTGACTTGCCTGTAAAGGCTGGCCGTGAAGGCGCAAAGCTTTTTGGCGGATTCAATAACGTATATTTTACCGAGAAATTTGCAGTTGAAGGCGACCTCGATTTTTACGGTGGCGTAGCTACTTATGAAACTGATGACGGTACGGTTCAGGAAAATCCTATGGAGCTGAAAATGAATGAGGAGGCAACCGCGCTTATTCCTTATTCAATCAAGGTTGACGGCGGTACCTTCCGTGTTTTTGCAGGCGGCAACTACCGTGCAACCTACTCCGCTATACTCGGTTCTATATCTGCTCCGATTGACATTACCATAAACGGAGGAACTTTCGGAAACGGTGTTTCCTTTAATGCAGACAGTGCGCTTAAGCTTGACAGCGCGATATCTGTTTCGGGTATGTCTATCCTTGCAGACAATGCAACGCTTACCATAAACGGCGGTACCTTCAATTCTCCCGTCTATGCGCAAGGCTACTTGGGTCAGACGTCCGTACGTACGAGCGGAGACTCGCAGTTTACAAATTCGGACTCTAAGTATTATGCGGCTGACGGAAATACCGTTATCAATGTAAAGGGCGGTACGTTCAATTGCTCTGAGATAAGCGCAACCCAGAGCGCGGCTACTTATTCTCAGCTTCTCCGCGGAAATTATACTCTCACCATTGACAAAAAGGCAAAGCTTGCCGATGGAATTGTGCTTGATGCAACTCAGGTAAAGGCGTATGCCGGTAAGAGCGAGAAAGCAACGCTGACGTATCCCGCAGGAGCAAACGTTACCGTCAAGCGCTTTGACGTTGTGAACGGCAAGGCAGTAAAATACGACGAGCCGCTCCGCATAGCATTCATTGGCGACTCTATTACTCAGGGCTCCAACGCCTATATCGGAAAAGAGCTTTCTTTCGAAAAGAAGTCGTATCCCGCTCAGTTCCTTGAAAAAATGGTTGCAAACGGACATGACGTAGTCGTTTCGAACTATGGCTGCAGTGCTACCAAGATCATGGATTACGATAATTTCGGATACACTCTCGGACTTGCATACACCCTTTCAATGAAGGAAACGGATGCAGACTACGTAGTGGTTGCACTTGGCACGAACGACTCGCTTGCCTGCACTTGCACGTACGGAATGAAGGACCGTTTTGTCGAAGAATATGCCGATTTTATAAGCGGATATGAAGCACTCCCCGAAACCGATATGGTTTACGGAACAAGCGCAATTTACCGCGAGTCGAGAGACGTTGCGGCGGTTTTTGTACGCGCACTTCAGGAAAAGGTATTTGAAAAACTTGTAGCCGACGGCAAAAAATGCACCTATATTGACTTGTATTCGCTCTTGCTTGAGCCTGCGCTTAACGATAAGCTTCTCGCCGGCGATATGCTTCATCCGCACGCGGACGGATATAC
Organism: Clostridia bacterium; assembly: GCA_017547395.1. The sequence continues at coordinate 4,640 of JAFYPS010000173.1, read as the reverse complement.
GATTTATGCAGACCGACTTTACGATGCAATCGTAAACAAGGTTTACGCTAAAGAAAATTTTGAGATGACGGATATCTACGTTGACGCAAAGGCGAAGTATGCAGGTGCCGGCACAAAGGAAGATCCCACCCAGTGTATTTCTGTAGCACTCGGCAAGGCGGCAAAAGAGGCAACTATACATATTTCCGGACAGTACAACTATAACAATATTGACGATACGTCAAGAGGCTTCATTATTCCGTCAAGCATCGATAAGCTTACCATAGTCGGTGACGGCGAAGGCGCAACTCTTAAAATTAATTCGAAATATATCTTTATCAATTGTGACGTGGTTTTCGACAACATAACCGTAGAGAGCACGGTTTCTCCGCTTCACTTTGTTGCGGGTTATAACAACGTTACTTTTACGGAAAGCTTCAAATGTAACGAGGCTGTGATTGTTGCGGGCATTGTTTCCCACGGCGACGTGAAGACCAATATCAAGTACAACAGCCTTGAGTCTATCTGCTCTGACAAGGATTGCGTAATTAACGTAAACGGCGGTAACTTCGGTGCAATTATCGGCGGAAACCTCAAGTTTACAAATTCACTTGAGCTTACCGGAACGTACGGCGGCAATCTTACCATCAACGTCGGAAAGAACGTAACCGTTACGGACAAGGCGTTTACAAGCAGTGCGGTCGGACAGAACTACTTTACGGGAACCGTAACGGTAAATGCCGATAAAGAAGTCTTTAAGGACGGACTTCGTGAATTTGCGACGATTGCGTCGGGAAGAGACGTCGGATATATTGACGTGACGAAGAATACGGGTAAGGTTACCGTAAACGGCACTGTAAAGTTTATTCCTCTTGGCGATCTTAACAGTGACGGAAAGGTAAGCCTTTGCGACTCGCTTACTATGCTTCGCTCAATAGCCGATAAGACACAGTCAAAATATATAAAGAATTTTTACGGTCACGCAAGCTTCTTTACCGAAGATAATGCAAAGATGCTTCTTGCAAAAGCCGTACAGTAGCAAATAAAAAATCCGCTCGGGAGAGCGGATTTTTTTATATTTTTTCAAAATAGTTTTTAATTGCTTCAAACGATTTATCGCTGATGGCGTGCTCAATCTTGCAGGCATCTTCCGTTGCGGTTTCGTCATCAACCCCGAGCTTTTTCAGCAGAGCAGCTATTATCGTGTGTCTTTCGAAAATTTTTTCTGCAACGTCTTTGCCCGTGTCGGTAAGCGTAAGCAGACCGTCACCGTCTACTGTGATAAAGCCACCGTTTTTAAGTAGCTTTACCGCGCGGCTCACGCTTGGCTTTGAGTAGCCCATATGCTCTGCAACGTCAAGAGAGCGCACGGCGGAGCCGCTCTTTGAAAGAACGTATATAGTTTCAAGGTACATTTCTCCCGATTCCTGCAAATGCATATGATTCACCTCGCTTTTTGTAAATTCTATCACAGATATAAGTTTTTTTCAAGTGCTATCCCGCAAAGTTATGCTCGATAGTTACAACGCAGATGTGTTTTTTATCGATTTCCTTTGCGGCTTTATGGATCTTTTCGCGAAGCTCCTTGTTCGGTATTTGAAATCCGTGCGGAACGACGCAGTCGAAAACGAGATTTGTATGTGTGGGACCTTCGACTATGCGCAGGTCGTGAATTGTGAGAGAGTCGTCAATGGCGCGTATTTTTTCGGTAAGGGAAGCCTTGATTTTATTTACCGTTTCGTCTTTTGTAACGATAGGGTCCATATGTATAACGAGATGCAGACCGTACTGCGCCTTGATTTCCCTTTCGATATTGTCGATAATATCGTGCATAACTATCGGGTCATCCTCTGCAGCTACCTCGGCGTGAACGCTTGCAAACTGGTTTGCGGGACCGTAGTCGTGTATCATAAGGTCGTGTGTTCCGAGTATGCCGTCATAGCTTTCGATTTTGCCCTTGATTTCTTTTACAAACTCCGCATCGGGAGCCTTGCCGAGGATGGGGTCAAGCGTGTCGCGCACAAGCCCGAACCCACTGTAGAGAATAAAGAGTGCAACCGCGGTACCGACGTATCCGTCAAGTTCAAAGTTTATAAAGTGCGAAACTATCATTGCTATGATAACGGCGGCGGTGGTAATAACGTCGTTACGGCTGTCTACGGACGTTGCGATAAGTGTTTTTGAATTGATTTTCCTGCCGATGTTTCTGTTGAAAACCGAAAGCCAGAGCTTTATTACAACGGAAAAGGCGAGAACAGCCACAGTTACCCAACTAAAGGAAACTGCCGTCGGCTCTATAATCTTGCCCACACTGCTTTTAAGCAGCTCAATACCGATATACATAATGAGAATTGCTACAAGCAGTCCCGAAAGATATTCATAGCGGGCGTGACCGTACGGGTGGTCATCGTCTGCGGGCTTTGACGCGAGCTTGAAGCCGAGAAGGCTGATTATGCTTGACGAAGCGTCAGAAAGATTGTTGACAGCGTCTGCGGTGATGGAAACGCTTCCGCTGAGAGTACCGACGATTATTTTTACCGCAAACAAAATAACGTTGCTTACGATGCCTACAAAGCTTGCGAGCTTTCCGTAAGCGCTTCTTGTGGCAGCGTCTGCCACACCGTTCTTATCTTTAATAAAAAGTTTTATCAAAAGAGAAGTCATTATTCTATTTTTCCTCCGCCGATGAGAATTTCGCCATCGTAGAATGCGGCAGTCTGGCCGCGTGTTATTGCGCGCTGCGGGGTGTCGAATTTTATGCGCAGTTTTTCTTTTTCGGGATAAACGGTAGCCGCAGCCGCAGAGTGACTGTAGCGCACTTTGACGAGGGCGCGTATCGGCTCTGTTATGCCTTCGAGCGACTGAACGTTTATATCGGTTACGGTGCATTCATCCGAGAAAAGAGAATCGTTTGCACCGAGGATAACTCTGTTGCTTTTTACGTCCTTGTCAATTACGTAAAGCGGCGTTGAAAATGCAATACCGAGTCCTTTTCTCTGTCCGGTTGTATAGCGTATAATTCCGCGGTGAGTGCCGAGAACAGTGCCGCTTGCATCAACGAACTCTCCGGCGGGATACTCCTTTTTCGTGAAGTTTTCAATAAAGCCTGCATAGTCACCGTCAGGGATAAAGCATATGTCCTGACTGTCTTTTTTATGCGCTACGGGGAGAGAGTTTGACAAAGCATATTCGCGTATCTCTTCTTTCGTCATACCGCCAAGCGGGAGAAGAGTGCGGGAGAGCTGCTCCTGAGAGAGGTTTACAAGCATATAGCTCTGATCCTTCTTTACGTCAACGCCCTTGCAAACTGCATATCTGCCGTTTACGTTTATTATTTTTGAATAGTGTCCCGTTGCGATTTTTGAAATTCCAAGCTTATCTGCCTCACGGAGCATAAACTCGAACTTGACTTTGCGGTTGCATATTACGCAAGGGTTGGGAGTTTCGCCGCGCTCGTACGCTGCGACAAACTCGCCGACAACCTCGTTTTTAAATTCGTTTCTGTAGTCGGCTGTGTAAAAGGGAATGCCGAGCGTTTTGCAAACTGCTGCCGCATCAAGCTCGTTTTGCTCCTCGCCTATCGAGCGGTCACTGCAGCAGAGGCGAAGAGTAAGCCCGTATACGTCGTAGCCACTGTTTTTAAGAAGCAATGCGGCGACAGACGAGTCAACGCCGCCGCTCATTGCTACAAGTATTTTTTCTTTCATTTTGTACACCTTAATCGGGATAAACGGATGTAATGCCGAGATATTCTTCGAGAGAAAGACCGCTTTCAGTCACTGCTTTTGCAAGGTTTGTGCCGAGATAACGGATGTGCCATGGCTCGTGCATAAAGCCCGTGAAGCTTTCCTTGTCCTTGCCGTATCGGATTATAAAGCCGTAGTCCGCGGCATGGTTCGCGAGCCAAAGTCCCTCTTTCGTTTCGCCAAACGACTGACGAAGCGAGTTTATGTCCATTGCAAGTCCGCTCTGATGCTCGGAGTGACCTGGACGTGCGGAGTAGCGGTCGGCAAGCTCCTTGCCGTCGCGCTTGGAATAGTTATTATACGTACTTTCCTGCTGGGAATACGGGCGGAATCCCGAAATAATTTTCAGCGTGATACCTTCAGCCGCGGCATCGCTTTTCATAAGGTCAAATGCCGCTTTTGCATCGGGGTGAAGCTCTTTGGGGTTAAAGTCCTTCGGCACTGAATAGGTTTTGTTTATGATGAGAATTCCGTTAACGTATGTAAAACCGTCTACAGTTTCAATTACCGGCTCGCCGCCAAAGGTATATTCTCCGTCAAGTACCGAAGGTACGTGGTTGGATCTTTCGGGTGCGGGTTTTGCAGTAGTTGCCGCGGTGGTTTCTGCTGCCGGAGCCGCAGTGGTCGCCGCGGTTGTAACGGCAGTGGTTTCCACGGTAGTTGCCTCGGTGGTTGTAACCGCGGTGGTTTCTACTGTAGTTTCTTCGGTTGTAATAACGGTGGTTACCTCTTCGGCAGTAACCTCGGGTACGGTAAGAATCGTAACCTCTGCCGTTGATTCTTCAGTTACAGCGACTGTTTCGTTAACTGTCTCACCGCAGGAGGAGAGAACAGTGTAGAGAAGTAGAAGAAAAATCAGTTTTTTCATAAATTCCTCGGTTTAAGTTAAAAGCCTGATTTGTCTGCAGACAAATC
>JAFYPS010000022.1 GCA_017547395.1 Clostridia bacterium | reverse complement strand
TCCGTTGATAATGCAGAGGTTGCACGCATCGCTCAGTTCTCCGAAAACGTGTATTTCGGCAAACCCTGCGGTCTTATGGACCAGACGGCGTGCGCAGTCGGCGGATTTGTTGCTATCGACTTTAAGGATGCGTCCGCTCCCGTTATCACCCCTCTTGACTTTGATATGAGCAAGGCGGGCTACAGCCTTTGCATTACCAATACCAAGGGCAATCACTCCGACCTTAACGACGAGTATGCGGCAATCCCCTCCGAGATGAAGGCAGTTGCTAAATTCTTCGGCAAGGAGGTTCTCCGTGACGTAAGCAAGGACGACATCGTTGAAAACATCGCCGCTATCCGCAAGGTTACAGGCGACCGTGCAGTTCTCCGTGCGCTTCACTTCGTTAATGAAAACGAGCGCGTACTTATGCAGACAGAGGCACTTAAGAAAGGCGATCTTGATACCTTCTTTGACGGTGTTAAGGCATCAGGCAACTCGAGCTTCAAGTATCTGCAGAACATTTTCGCAACCAAAGACGTAAAAGAACAGGGACTTTCCCTTGCACTCTGCATTTCCGATGCAATTCTCGGTGACAAAAAAGGCGCATACCGCGTTCACGGCGGCGGATTTGCCGGCACGATTCAGGCTTTCGTTGCTCACGAGGACGTTGAGGAATATAAAGCAGCAATGGATAAAATCTTTGGAGAGGGTTCATGCGTTGTAATGAGCATTCGTCCCGAAGGTGCTATCAAGGTTTATTAATTGAATAACAGAACCCGACTGCAAAGCAGTCGGGTTCTTAAATATCACGTGGCGTCGAGGACACCATCCCATACAGTAGCAAAAAAGGACTGCTTTCGCAGTCCTTTTTCGTTTTACTTTACAAGTGTTGCGGTTTTAGTCGCATCGTCCCAAGACACCGTTGCGCCGAGGTTTTCGGCAACAACTCTTACGGGAAGATAAGTGCGGCTGTTTTCGATAAACGCGGGAGAGTCGAGTGCGATTTCCTTGCCGTTTACCTTAGCGGTAGCAGCACCGATAACGATTTCGATGGTGGTATCTGCGCTCTTTACCGAAACGGTCTTGGTTGCATCGTCCCATCCAACGGTCGCTCCGAGGTTCTCTGCTACAAAGCGAACGGGGAGCATTGTGCGGCTGTTGCGGATAATGGGTGCCGCATCGAGAGTCTTGCTTTCGCCGTTAACGGTAGCAATCAGAGAATCAATAGTCATCTTTATCTCGGTTTTCTGTGCCACGGGAGGAGTTACAACCTCGGTAGCTTCGCCAAGACTGCCTACGGGTGCAAGATCTGCTACGGTAAGACCGGGGATAGGCTTTGCAAGATTGCCGATAACAACAGTTGCACCCGGCGCTGTGCCGTCAACAACGTCCATACCCTTTACACTGCCCGCGGTGCATACCTGCCACGTGCCGCCAAGCACTGCAAAGGTAAATGCCTTGGTATTGGTCATTTTGTCTTCACTCGGCTTAAAGTTGTTGCCATATACAGGGTCTGTCTGCTCACCGGTGTAATACCACTTGCCGCCGATAAGAAGAGGATAGTCTCTGTCTGCGCGCGGACGGTTGATACAGCTTACGCCCTCGCCCATTACAACGTCGTTGAAGTTGCATACGATGGCGGAAACCTCGTTTACGCTCTTGGGATAGAAAACAAGATTGTCAAAATAAACTGCAGAGCTGATATTAATATACTTGAATTCGAGGTGAACGCTATTGTTAAGTCCGGTGATGTAAAGAGGACCTCTTGTGCTTAAGGAAAGAGATACGGCTGAGGTGTATCCTTGGGTAAGAACTATTGTACCGCCCTTTTTGAGAAGTCCGAGAGCCTTTTCAATAGTCTTTAAGGGAGAGTCCTTTGCACCGGTGTTATCGTCGGAGCCGTCGGTATAAGCAACGTAAACAGTAGGGAGAGTGGGAATCTTTTCAAAAGCACCTGTGAAATAGGTCTTTCTTGTAAGCTCGGTTCCCTCAAGCACGGGCTGCGCTACCGCGGTAGGAACACCGGGGTTATCCTTGCTACCTGCGCGGAGAACGCCGCTCGCGTCAAACCATGCAAGGTCAATGCAGGTGTTTCTCGGTCCGCAGAAAGGATTGTCATAGTTCGGTCTGAACTCTGTGCCGGTACCGACAGTGCCGTTCCAGGATTTACCCGTACGGTGAGCGTGGTAAACGATAAGCATATCCTTGCCGTTGGGCGCCTCTACGAAAGAATGGTGTCCGGGACCGTAAAGGTGCGGATTATCGGCATCGGCATAGTCAAGGTCATCACACTTTAAAACGGGATTGTTGAAGTCACGCTTGAACTCGCCAAGAGGAGAGTCGCTTACAGCATAGTTAACGGAATATGAGGTCATATAGTACTTGTCCGCCGAGAACGTAAGATAGTACTTTCCGTTATGCTTGATCATAAACGGACCCTCGTTAAGCTTGCTGACCGCCTCGGTGGTTTCATCCCACTGCTGAAGAAGCTTAACGGTATCGGACTTGATAGTGAGAGTATTCATATCAAGCTCACAGCCCCAGATATTATTGCCGGCCTTACTTACGTAATCGTCAACACGTGTAGCCTGCTGAGTTACGTAGTAAAGGTACATCTTTCCGTCATCGTCGAGGAAGAAGTTACCGTCAATATTGTTGTAGTAAGGGAGAAGATACTTTGAGCCTTCGGGACTCTTGAAGGGTCCGAGAGGGTTGTCCGCAACTGCAATGCCTACGCGGTGCTGTGCGGTATAAGCCATATAATACTTGCCCTCGTACTTGATAACCTCGGGCGCCCAAAAAAGATTTTCATACTTTGAATCGGGGTCAAGGTAAACGTCATCTTTTACAAGGCAGTGGCCGTGTGCGGTCCACTCAACAAGGTTCTTTGAGGAATATACGCGATAGCCGAGGTTATCGCCTGTTACGTAAAGGTAATATGTACCGTCATCCTTTAAAATAAATGGGTCAGCGCCAAGCGCGACGGGGTTAATAAAGTTCTGTTCCATAGCCAAAACTCCTATTGCCAATACTGAAAATAAAACCGTAATTAAAGCAAGTGATAACAGTTTTTTCATTCTTTTCTCCTAAAATATGATTTTTTAATTTATCCGTTTAATACAAATCATCTGCTCTCAAAAAGGACTACACTGTTAGGCTTTAGCGTAATGCCGCATACACCCGATGCCTCGCCGATATGCTCAAGGTCGCGGGATGCATCAAGCATATATATATCATAGTCGCCGTCAAGCTCAACCGTGATATGCTTTTCGGGCATATCCGCTTCGTAGGTATAATAAGTAACCGTGGCTGCTCTCTTTTCTCCGTTGGTTGCGGCAAGAGCATAAACGTCCTTATCGTCAGACGTAATTTCTATCCGGGTACCAAGTCTGTACAGCTTGTTGAAAGCAACCATAGAGTAAAACGGCTTATAAGGGTCATAATAAAACGGCTCCCAAAGACTGCAGAACGAGCAAGGACGCGCATCGTAATACATCAGCATATCAATAGACGTGTTCTGTACGGTCGCCTGATTTGCCGCAACGAAAGCTGCGCCCTCAATAGTGCGTCTCTTTCTTCTGCCCTCTTCCATTCCGCCCTTCCAGTCAACGAGATAGTTCCACTCATCAACAATGCTGAGCGCATTCTTATAGCCGTTTGCATCAAGTGCGTCACGTATTTCGACAGAACGTTTTGTGAAATCCTCTATCACTCTTGAATAGGTGTGCCAGGAAAGAAAGTCCATCGGTACGTTTCTTTCACGCATAGTCTCGATAAACTTGCGCGCATTTCCGTTGTCTACAGACCATTCAGTAAGTGCGGGGCCGCCGATTTTTATATTCGGGAAGCATTCCTTGAGATGCTTTACTGCGATTTCAAAGAAATCGTAGAACTGCTCCATTGTGCCCGTCCAGCAGGCAGGTCTGTTGTCGGGTTCGTTCCATACTTCCCAGAACTCAATGCCGTATTCAAATCCATTTGCCCATCCCTCATTGTAGTGTCGGATGATGTGCTCGCAGATAACCGCCCACTTTTTGAAGTCCTTTGGGGGAATAACGTGATACTTCTTCGGGCGAACCTCTATTCTCTGACCAAGACGGTAAAAAATCTTCGCACCCACATCGAGTGTACGCTTGATGTACATATCGGTGTAATAAAAGTCATACGAAGCTTCGTCATACGGGTCACTGTCAAAGTTCGGGAAAATGCCGCTGACGTCAACGGTGTGCTCTCCTCCGTAATTATCAAAAAAAGAAGAATCATGCAATCTTGCATAGGGAATTCCGGCGGTTTTGAATGCGTTTACCGTTCCGCCGCTTCCGTCATGGTTTGCAACAGGGCCGTTTACCGTACAGTGCAACGGCTTGATTTTTCCAATAACGTTACCTGAGTTTATCTTTACGTTTGCCACAGAATTACTCCTTTATATATTTTCAATTTAACTGTACCATATTTACTTTTTTCTTTCAATATGCTATACTGTTAAAAAACTAATATATTCTGCTTTGGAGAAAGATTATATGCAACTGAAGTCAATAGGATACAACCGAGGTCATAATGAAAATTTTGTGTTAAAAAGACCGCCGCGCCGTATAGAATACGTAATGCTTGTCATGAGGTCAAACACCTTTTTCAAATCAGGGGATAAAACAGTTTATGCTACGCCCGGAACGGTTTTTATATACGACAAGTCAACTCCGCATCATTTTGGGGCTAACGGCGAGCCGTTTTTGCACGACTGGATAACCTTTGACCTGACGGATGATGAACGTAGCGAGTTTTCGTCGCTGGGGCTGAAACTTGACGAGCCTGTAAAAATTTCAGACGTTTTCACCCTCTCCGAACTAATAAAAATCATTCAGCGCGAGAAATATTCAAGCAGTAAAAACGCGATGCGCACGTCGAATCTGTATTTACAAATACTGCTATATAAGACCGCCGAGCAGATGAGCAACACCGATATGCAAAAAAGCGGTTATTGCAGTGAACTGGACCAGCTTCGCGCAAAGATTTACAGCTCTCCGTCACAAAAATGGACGGTTAAGGATCTCGCCGAAAAAATGAATTTAAGCGTTTCCTACTTTCAGCATCTGTACAAGGAACGCTTTTTTGTAAGTCCTATTGCCGACGTGATAAATAGCCGCATTGAGTACGCAAAATACCTGCTTGCATCGACTAATTATTCGGTAAAGGCGGTTGCCGACGAGCTTGACTATCCTAGCGACATACAATTCATTCAACAGTTCAAAAGCGTTACGGGAAAAACGCCAAAAAAGTACAGAAACAGTAAGAAGAATTAAAAAACCGACTGCAATGCAGTCGGTTTTTAACTTATCTTGAAATCTCGTGAGCAAGTTTGTAAAGATCTACAAACTTATCTCTCTTCCACTTGCAGAACTCGCGCATTTCGGCAACCTTTTCAGGCGGGAATTTCTCAAGCTCGCCTTCCTTAAGCTTATCCTTATACATATGGTCAAGTGTAAGTGCCTCGTGAATATTCATTGCGGCAATGGAATTGAAGCGCTCGCCGATAAGAAGGTTGCTCCTGCCTGCGATAAGCATATCAACAGCGTAAGAGCCAATGCGGGATGCAAGTACGCGGTCGCGCTGAGAGGGATTACCGCCTCTTACAACGTGTGCAAGGCGCGCAAATCTCGCTTCGATACCGGTCTTTTCCTCAATGAGCTTGGTAAGCTTTTCGCCGTAGCCATCGCCTGCGCCCTCTGCAACCATTACGATAAAGTTACGCTTGCCACTCACTCTTGCAGTGTGGATATCTTCAAGCATCTTCTCCTCGTCAAAGGGGAGCTCCTTGATGGCAACTGCAGTAGCACCCACTGCAATAGCGGTCTGGAGTGCAATGTTACCCGCATCGCGTCCCATAACCTCAACTACGTTACATCTTGCGTGCGACTCACAGGTATCTCTCAAACGGTCAACCATCTCAACAGTGGTATTTACCGCAGTGTCAAATCCGATAGAATAATCGGTAGCGGTAATATCGTTGTCGATGGTACCGGGGAGTGCAACGCAGGGGATACCGTGCTCGGTGAGGTCGATAGCACCGCGGAAAGTACCGTCGCCGCCGATGCAGACCATACCGTCAATGCCAAATCTGCGGCAGTTTGCAACAGCCTCGCTCATACCCTCTTCGGTCTTGAATTCGGGACAGCGGTCGGAATAAAGCATAGTTCCGCCGTGGTTGATAATATTGGATACAGAACGCATATCAAGCTTATGGATATCGCCCTCGATAAGTCCGCGGTAGCCACGGTAAATACCCATACACTCAACTCCGCGTGCTATTGCGGTGCGTACAACTGCACGGATAGCCGCATTCATACCGGGCGCGTCTCCACCCGAAGTAAGAATACCTATTCTCTTGAATTCACTCATTATTAATACTTCCTTCCATACAGATCAAATCAAACTGTAATTATATTATGCTCAAAAGAGCGGAAATGCTTCGCAAAGTTTCGCAACCTCGCCCCTGATATAGTCGGCACTGTTTTCAAAATCCTTTGCGCAAAGCGCGATAAGGTGACCGATTTTCTTCATTTCCTCTTCACGCATACCTCTGCTCGTTACCGCAGGAGTACCGATACGGATTCCGCTTGTAACAAAAGGCTTTTCGGGATCAAAAGGAATTGCATTTTTATTTGCGGTCATATGAACCGCATCAAGTCTCGCTTCAAGCTCCTTGCCCGTAATTCCCATATTGCGAAGATCGAGGAGCATAAGGTGATTGTCGGTGCCACCCGAAACGAGGTTAAAGCCCTCGGAAATAAGGGTGTCAGCCAGAGCAGCCGCATTCTTTACTATCTGCGCCTGATATTCCTTAAACGAGTCGGTCAGAGCCTCACCAAAGCACACCGCCTTCGCCGCGATAACGTGCATAAGCGGGCCTCCCTGCGTTCCGGGGAATATCGCCTTGTCAATAGCCTTTCCGAGTTCCTCGCGGCACATAATCATACCGCCGCGCGGACCGCGAAGAGTCTTGTGAGTAGTGGTGGTAACAATGTCGGCATACGGAACGGGTGACGGATGAAGTCCTGCCGCAACAAGTCCCGCTATATGCGCCATATCTACCATAAAGTATGCGCCTACCGAATGTGCAACGTTTGCCATCCGCTCAAAATCGATGATTCGAGGATATGCAGAAGCACCTGCAACGATAAGCCTTGGCTTATGCTCTTTTGCAAGTCGCTCAAACTCGTCGTAATCGATTCTTCCCGTATCCTCCGAAACTCCGTAAGGCACGAAATTATAACTCTTGCCCGAATAGTTCACAGGGCTTCCGTGAGTAAGGTGTCCGCCGTGTGCAAGGTTCATACCCATTACGGTATCACCGTGCTCAAGAAGTGCAAAATACACCGCCGTATTAGCCTGTGCTCCGCTATGCGGCTGAACGTTTACGTGTTCTGCACCGAAAAGCTTCTTTGCGCGTTCAATTGCGAGGTTCTCCGCGACGTCTACACACATACACCCGCCGTAATAACGGTGAGCAGGATAACCCTCTGCATATTTGTTGGTAAGAATAGATCCCGCAGCAAGTAAAACCGCATCCGAAACTACGTTTTCGGAGGCGATAAGCTCAATTCCGTTCCTCTGGCGGTTGTACTCGGCAAGAACTGCCTCTCCAACCTCTTTATCATACGAAATCAGCTGATTGATATTTTCAAGTATCATTTCAACCCCGCCTTTTCAGAATTTTCCATAGTATTATACACCACTTGCATATTTTTTACAATAGCGATTTTCAAAGATATTCAAAAATTTTACGGATTTTGTTTTTCTTTGTGCAATTTCCGCATTTTTTTACACCATTTATGTAGTTTATTTATTGACAGCGCACTAAGATTTTGATATACTTATTTAATAATGCCACTTTTAGGAGGTCGCCATGCATAGAATACTTATTACCTCCTGTAAAGGCGGTGTCGGAAAGTCCACGGTCAGTATCGGAATTGCTACCGCTCTCGCTCTTCTCGGCAAGCGCGTTCTGCTTATCGACTTTGACCTTGGCAACCGCTCTCTCGACCTTATGCTCGGTCTTGAGGACAGCTTTATTTACGATATATGCGACCTTGTAACAGGACGCGCAGATTGCGAAAGCGCGGTTACTCTGCATCCCGTTTATCCTAATCTCGCATTTATCGGCGGTCCGTTCCGTTACGGCGGCGAAATGAATGCCGAAGATTTTGAGAAAGCACTCTGCCGTCTTGACGAAGTATATGAGTTTGACTTTATTCTCATCGATACTTCGGGAGGCGCGCACGAATCGGTAGCGCTCTCTGCCCCTGCCTGCGACACGGCACTTATAGTTTCGTCACAGAACCCGACTGCAATCCGCGCCGCGGAAAAATCGGGTATGATGCTTGACGAAAACGCTGTCGAAACGCAGTATCTCATTATAAACGGTATGGATATGGCTCCCGAAAGCTTTAAAAAGCGTGCAGGCATACTTGAGATGATAGACCGCACGCGCACTCCGCTTCTCGGCGTTGTCCCGCTTGACGCTCATCTGTCTATCCTCTCGGAAGAGGGAAAGAACGTTTTCTCCGAAAAGCACAGCAACAGCCGTACTGCGTTTATGAACATAGCAAGACGCATCTGCAAGGAAAACGTGCCTCTGCTTGACGGATTCAAAAAAATCAAAAGAAAGAAATTTCTCTTCAGATAAACACAAATACTGTAAAGGAAGGTGTACACATGGACATAGCAATAATCGCCAGTGATACAAAGAAAGAACTTATGACACAGTTTTGCATCGCTTACTGCGGAATTCTGTCAAAGCATAACCTATGTGCTACACAGACTACAGGGCACTACATTTCCGAGGCAACCGGTCTTGAGATAGAAAAACTTCTCCCCGGCGAAACGGGCGGTGAGCAACAGATTGCTTCACGCGTTGCATATGATGAAATCGACGTTCTTCTCTATTTCCGCGACACCGTTCCGAAGGCTGAGTTTGACGAGGCTGAGCATCAGCTTCTCCGCCTTTGCGACGTACACAACGTCCCCGTTGCTACAAACATCGCCACAGCCGAAGTGCTTGTGTGTGCGCTTGACCGCGGTGACCTTAACTGGCGCGAATTTATCAACCCCCGTTCTGAGTACAACCGCCGCAAAAAAGCCCAGATTTAGCTCTTGACAAACAGGCCTTTTGCGACTATAATCTTAATGCAGGAAAAGACACGTCCGTTTTTACAATTACCGATAAGAGATGGCGTTCATTGGCTGAAAGACGCCTCGGGAAAAATCTTCGGGTACCACTTTTCTTACGGTAAAGCCCGTATAATTTCATAACTCAACGAGTAAAAAACGCGGGTGGAACCGTGCAAAAGATGTTTTTGCACCCCGACGGCAAATAGCCGTCGGGGTTTTTTATTTCACAGGAGGAAAGATGCTATGGCAAAGGTTGCGCTTGTAAAATGCGACAGCTATTCCGATGCACCCGAGGCAGTAGCAAAGGCTATCGACCTTATCGGCGGAGTAGATAAAGTCGCTTCAAGAGAAGAAAAACTGCTGCTAAAGCCTAATTTTCTCACCAAATGCCCGCCTGAAAAAGCGTGTACCACTCACCCCGAGGTTTTCCGCGGAGTTGCCGAGTATCTGCAGAAAAACGGATACACAAATCTTTTCTACGGCGACTCGCAGGGGCACGGCGACTTAAACGCCATCGCAAAGGAAAGCGGCGTCGGCGCAGTTGCAGACGAGCTTAATATTCCTCTTGCAGACTTTTTTGGAGGTCGCTCCGTTCCCTTTCCCGAAGGCAGGACGGCAAATGAATTCGTCATCGCAAACGGTATTGTCGAATGTGACGGAATAATCAACGTCTGCAAGATGAAAACGCATATGCTTGAACGCATAACGGGTGCGCAGAAAAATATTTTCGGATGTGTTTTCGGACTCAACAAGGGTGCGGCACACGTGAAATATCCAAGTGCTTCCTCGTTTGCAAAAATGCTTGCCGACCTCAATCTTTTGCTTAAGCCAAGGCTTCATATTATGGACGGTGTTATGGCTATGGAGGGTAACGGCCCGCAGTCCGGCACTCCCAAGAAAATGGGGGTAATACTCGCCTCGACCGACTCCGTTGCGCTTGATACTGTTTTTGCTTCGCTTGTTTACCTTGACCCGTTGCTTGTCCCGACAAACGTAGTCGGAGACGCTATGGGTGTAGGCACGTGCAAAGCTTGCGAAATCGAAGTTGTCACCGAAGACGGGACAATAACCGTAGACGAAGCAAGAGAAAGATACGGTGACAAGGACTTTGACGTGTATCGCGGCATCGAGGATAAAGGAGAAATCTCTTTTCTCCGCCCGTTCAAAAAGCTTATCAGCCGCCGTCCCAAGATAGACAAAAAGCTCTGCGTTTCCTGCGGAATCTGCGTAAAGAGCTGTCCCGTTGAAGGCGGAGCGGTTAATTTCAAGAAAAAGGGTAAGCCACCCGTCTATGATTACAAAAAATGCATTTCCTGCTACTGTTGTCAGGAGATGTGTCCTAAAAAGGCTATTTATGCATATCAGAATCCGATTGCAAAAATAGCAAACATAAAGTTCAAAATATAAAAAACATATACAAGGAGAAAAAACAATGATTTCTGTAAAGTTTTCAAGCGGAGAGATTGTCTCCGTAGAAAACGGCACGACTGTGTATGATGCAGCCGCTGCCGCAGGCATTATCAGCCGTGAGGTTCTTTCCGCTGCAGTTTGCGGTGAAGAGGTTGGTCTTACCACTCCTCTCAACTGTG
>JAFYPS010000172.1 GCA_017547395.1 Clostridia bacterium | reverse complement strand
AGGTGATTTTTGTGAAGTATATTATTGATATGGACATCGGTGACGATATAGATGACGCGCTTGCTCTTTTCTTTGCTATGAAGCTTGATATCGATATTGTTGGAATTACAACTGTTTTCGGAGATACCGAAAAGCGTGCGCGAATTGCCAAAAAGATGCTCAAAACCTATGGCGGAAGATATGCTGACGTACCTGTTTTTGCAGGATGCGGAAAGGATGAAGAGGCGTTTGGTAAAGGTTATATGTGTCAGTACACAGACGACCTGAATGACGGCGCTTACGCTCCCGATAAAGGAAATGCCGTGGATTTTATAATAGATTGCTGCAAAGAATACGGCAGTGACCTTGCAGTACTTGCAATAGGTCCGTTTACCAATATTGCAAAGGTTATTGAAAAGGACAAAGACGTTCTTAACACGGTCGGAAAAGTTGTGATTATGGGTGGTGCATATTTCAAGCAGTATGCAGACTGGAACGTTATGTGCGATGTGGAAAGTGCCGCGAAAATGTATGAGAACGTTTCAATTCTCGAATGTCTTGGTGCGGACGTTACCCACACCCTTCCGATAGGCGAAGAAAACGCGGAAATACTCAAAAAACTGTCAAATGGTGACTTTGAAAAGTATCTTTCTTCTCTCTATAGACTGTGGGACGCAAGGGTAAATATAAGGTGTGCATTTTTGCATGACCCGCTTGTAGTATACTATGCATTGCATCCCGAAGTCTGCGAAACGGAAAAGATTGCAGTTTCGGTTATTACCGAGGGACCTGCACGCGGACTCACACTTAACGTTACGTCCTACGGCAAAGCATGGTTGAACGATTACTATAAGGACAAAACCGTATCAAAGTGCACTACGGTTGCGAAAAAAATCGATAGCCAAAAATTTGTTGACTTGTTTATGAACACAATTTTATAAGAAAACGCCTGTCGAAAGACAGGCGTTTTCTTATTCGTATACTTTGGCGTAGTAGTCGTTATACAGAATTTCGGTCGAAAGAGTGAATTTGTTTTTTACAAGTGCAATGTAGCTTTCGAGATATCCGTCGTCAAGCTCGGTTACGCCGTCACGCAGGGTAACCTCTCCGTTTACGCAGTTGTAAAGCACCTTGTCGGTAACAAAGCTTCGGTCTGCGAGAATTGCTATGTGTTCGCCGTCACTGAAGATATCGGTTCCCATAAGAAGTCTTGAGTCGTAAGTGAATCCGAGCATATTTGAAAGGGTAGGAAGAATGTCAAGCGAGCAGCATGGAACGTTCACCTCAACAGGCTCCTTCATATCCGCGCTCCACATAATAAGTCCCGAGCGGTACTTGTCAAACTGCTCGTCCATTTCCTTGCCGGCAAGCTCGGAAAGGTAGTCGAGACCGAGCGGATAAGGGTAGTGGTCGTTAGTCAGCACGATAAGGGTGTTGTCAAGAACCCCCGCTTCCTCCAGTTGCTGCATCATATAGTCAAGCGCATATTCAAGCTCCTGCTGAGCGGCGATATAGCATCTCACCTTACTCGAATAGGGGAGAGAATCGGACATTGCTTTATTTTTGTCAGCCATTGTGTTGTATCCGAAGGTGTAAGGCATATGACCGCTGAAAGTAAGGAAATATGCGTGGAAAGGAGTAACACCACCGTCCTCATTTTTTGTAAGAAGAAGCGGCAGAGTCTGCTCCATCATACTCACGTCAGACGTCGGCCAGTCCTCGTTTACCTCAAGACCCCTGTACATCGCTTTCCAGGTATAGCCGAGGTTCGGGTGCGTATTGTGGCGTCCGTAATAGTTGTAATAATAGTTGTGAATTGCATAGGTTGCCGCACCGTTTGAAAGATATTGGTTGCCAAGACAAAACGGCATTGCGTTTTCCTGAGATGCGGTAAAACTGTTGTATGAATAAAAGGTTGTCCAGCCTTTACCGAGAAGCGACGTGTCCGGGACAAGGCCTGTGAGAATTGCATATTCACCGTTTGAAGTGTTGTCGCAAACGGTGTTATAAAAGTCGGTGAACCGATAGCCTTCGGAAGCGAGTTTGTAGAGAGTGGGAGTACGCTCCTTGTCGATTATATATGGCGAGAAGGACTCGGCACAAATTAAAATCAGATTGTATCCCTCGTATATTCCGGTATACTCGTTTTGCTTTGTGCCGGACTGTGCGGAAAAGTATTTGTGAAGTGCCTTGACCGACTCGTCGGCTTCGTTTTCAAGCAACGTGTCAAAATCGATATCGGTAACGTTGTAGTCGTATTCAACCGAAACGTCAGGCTCACCGTTTTCTATAATGTCATCGGTATTATCGGTAATTTCGGGAACGTCTATAAGCTCGCTTGCCTCGGTGCCGAAAATAAGTCCGCGGAGTTCAAGGCGAAGGGAAGTGAAAATTCCGAAATGCCGTGTGCTCATTCCAAGCACAAACGTATCGTGATAGATATCGTACGGTGAATAAATCTGCGTACCGCTTATCGGCAAGCAAAGAACTGTGGATATGTGAAGTAAAATAAACAGTCCGATAGCACAAAGCGCGGGTAAATGCGCGCCTTTTTTGTTTCTTGTGTTCTTTCTTGCGGTGAGTACGAGCAGTACGGTTACGGGGATAAGGAGAAGTACGATTCCACCAAGGCTTTCGATAATTTCAAGCTTTGCCGCCTCCCCGAATCGGGTAAGAGCATCTCCGCCCATTGCAACCTGAACCACAGACATAAACGAGTCGCAGAAGCGGTAGTAAACGAGCTGAACTACATAGATAATAAGCAGAATCAGCGTAAATATCAGCGAAAGGGTTTTTCTTGCTCTTATGGAACAAAGAGCGCATATTCCGCCAAGCAGAAATGAAAGGCTGAGCGCAAACATAATCATATAAATAGGAAGTCCTATCTCAAAACCGAGTGAGAAGTAGAGGACTACGAGCTCCGAATACACCACACTGATAAAAAAGAAAAGCGAGTAGAAAAGCATCGCAGAAAACGATACGGATTTATTTTTCATCGGCAAATTCCTCCAACAGTAGATAATTGTATCACCGCGAAAATATATTGTCAATAATGCATTTTGACCTTTACTTTTTTTATAGAATAATTTATAATATAATAGATAATTAATGCGCGGAGGAGTTTATGGCTAATATAAAATTCCCTTTTGGAAAAGAAAAACTTGCGGTTGATATTGCCGATGAAAGACTTAGAGGCATTCTCACGTCAAGTCTGCACGGATACAAGCCGCTTGACACCGAGGAAAACCTTGTGAAATCAGCTATGGCTTCGCCTATAGGAAGCGAGCGTCTTTCGGATATGGCAAGGGGAAAGAATAAGGTTGTTATTATAGCAAGCGACCATACTCGACCCGTACCGTCAAAGGTTATTATTCCTTTTATGCTTGCCGAAATACGAGAGGGTAATCCTGATGCGGATATAACCATTCTTATTGCGACGGGATGCCACAGAGGCACTACCCGCGACGAGCTTGTTGCAAAGTTCGGTGAGAAAATTGTTGCAAGCGAAAAGATATACGTGCATGACTGCGAGGAATCCGAGAAGTATGCAAGACTCGGCAAACTTCCGTCCGGCGGTGAGTGCATTGTGAATAAAATTGCCGTAGAAGCAGACCTGCTTGTTGCAGAGGGTTTTATCGAGCCTCATTTTTTTGCAGGCTATTCGGGCGGACGGAAGAGCGTGCTTCCCGGCATATGCTCAAAGGAAACTGTGCTTGCAAACCATTGTGCAGAGTTTATTCACAGCCCGTTTGCGCGTACGGGAATACTTGAAAACAACCCCATTCATCTTGATATGATCTGGGCGGCACGCGCGGCTAAACTTGCATACATAGTAAACGTTGTAATCAACGAGGATAAAAAGGTTGTTTTTGCGGTTGCCGGCGACGTAGAGCGCGCGCACGAGGCGGGCTGCGCGTTCCTTTCAAAACACTGCGGTGCAAAAGCGGTTGAAAGCGACGTTGTTATTTCCACAAACGGCGGATATCCTCTTGACCAGAATATTTATCAGTCTGTGAAGGGTATGACTGCGGCTGAGGCGGCAGTAAGAGAAGGCGGCGTAATAATCATGCTTGCGGCGGCTAACGATGGTACCGGT
>JAFYPS010000171.1 GCA_017547395.1 Clostridia bacterium | reverse complement strand
GCTTACCTCTGGTAAGGTCGAGAGTAAGGTTCATGTCTCCCCATCTGTCAAGTCTGGACTGTTCCTTTGCAAGAAGAGCACGAAGCTGATCTTTATCAAGTTCTGAATACGGTGTTCTTTCGTTGATCATCACGTTTACCTCTGTATATTTTCAGTAATTTTGTGCAGATTTATTTTTGCATAATTCATGTCCGATTTATTCAAAAAAGCGAGGTTCTCGCCTGCACATACGGCAATAAATGAAAAAATCAAAACCGAATCTTGCATATTTTTTTGCTTTACTTTATTATTATATGATATTTAATCAAAAATTACAATAGCAAAAAGCGAAAAAAACGAATAATATTTCGAGAATATAGGGTGTTTTTTCGTATAAATTATCACAAAAAGCGCTTTCCTGTAATAAAGGGCAACAAAAAAACGCCTGTCGGCGTCTTTATGTGTTTAACTAGACTTATCAGTCATCTTCTTCTACGTCAAAGTCTTCCTTTGTTACACCGCAGAGAGGACATTCAAAGTCATTGGGAAGATCTTCCCACAGAGTTCCGGGCTCGATTCCGTTATCGGGATCACCCTCGCGCTCGTCATACACATAACCGCAAATCATACATACGTACTTCATTTATTTATCCTCCACCAATGTTTTTTTGCAGGAATATTATAGCAGATATGTGTCCTTTTGTTAAGGGGCAGATTCCACAAAGTATTTTGTAGGATTTTGCGTAAAATGTACAATATAAACTACTTACTCCAATTTGCTCCCTGGCAGGAATTTCGGCGGTAAAGCTCCTTATCAATCTCGTTTGCAACCTCAGTTTTGCGAATGCTCCACATAGGCGCAAGAAGCTCTGATGCAATTCCGTCACCTGTCACACGGGCAATAACGGTCTCGGGCGGAAGGATCTCCAGCTGATCGCAGGTAACCTTCACGTATTCCTCCCTCTCCATTGGAGTGTATTCTCCGCGCAGGTACATGTCCCCCAGCGGCGTGCCGTCGATAACGTGCATTAGGTGAATCTTGATCATGTCAGGAGAAAGGGTCGCTACGTCCCGCGCGGTTTGAAGCATTTCAGTTTCTCCCTCTCCGGGAAGCCCATTAATTATATGAACGCAAATTAGAAACCGCTTCATCTGAAGTATTTCGCTACCGCTGTCAAATTCAGCATTAACCTTGTCTGCTGCGTTTTTCAGTCTGGCATATCCCAGACAAAACTCTTCGAAATCGTGGCAACGGTTAATAAGCTCCGCTGTACGGTCGCAAGTTGTCTGAAGTCCCAGCTCAACTGTCAAGGGAATTCTCCGTGCCACACTCACAAGCTCGTCGATTATCTCGTCAGACAAGCAGTCCGCGCGAGTGGCGATATCAAGCATAACTGCCCCGTCCATTTCTGCCGCTTCTCTATACGCTTCTCTGAGTTTTTCTATATCTCCGTATGTGTTGGTGTTCGACTGGAGGTAAGGGATAAATCCCACCGGCTTCCACTTACGAGACGCGGTCGCAACGCCGTTTTCGTACTGCTCTTTCAAATCATCGCCAACGGCACTTCTGCTACCCCGCTTACAGTATATACATCCCCCGTGTCCGCGAGTTCCGTCAACATTCGGGCAAGTACAGCCGATGTCAAGAGTAACCTTTGCCACCTTGCCCCCGAACCTCCGCTTCATGTACCAATCATAGGTCATATATCGCTTGTTGGAGTCGGAATATTTATATGGATTGGTATCTTTCTGCGCCATACTTTTCTCCGTTTTCTAATATCAGTGCTTTGCTGTCAGCTCGATTATCATATCCATATCGTCATCTCGCGCTGCCTTATTGCGACGGATCGCTCCGCACTTGCGGCATTTGTGGATAACGATAAATCCCTTTTTGGGGTCGGGCTCTGCGGAAATTGGGTCCATAATTCCCTCGCAACCTGCTGCGCGATCTCCCGGATTCACATCAAGATGCAGGGAGCAGAGGCATTTAGGGCAATGGTTGCGCGAGGTATATCCAAGGGGAGTAACCTCGTTACCGCAATTTTTGCAAATAAAGCTGTCGTCATTTTTGGTAAATCTTTTGGTTTCCATAATACCATCCTAACTTTATGTGGATAAGTGAACTTTTATAAAAATCTCTCCTCGCAGATGAATATTTCCATATAAGAAACGGGAAAATAATACTGTGCCAGAAATAAACACTCAAAGGGAGGTAAATATGCACAAGCAAATAATCATAATTCTTTCTCTGATACTGGCTGCCGTACTCTCCGTATCCGTATGCGCAACCATGGCAAACGGAGACCCGGCCGTAGGTGGCGACATTACCCGAAACGGTTCGGTTAACGGGGAGATGGCCATAGACTCAAACAATCCCGTTGACGGAAGCGGTCCGGCAGGTGACACAGGTGCTATGTATGAAGACACCACCGAGAGCACCGGCGGCAGATGGATGGGAATAATTATCGCTCTTATAATCGCTGCAGCTCTTATTGGAGTTGTAGCATTCATCCTGCCCCGCCGCAGAAGATGAATATAACACAATGGAGGACTCAAGTCCTCCTTTTTGTTATTTTACGATTTTTTGGGCAGAGGCGAACCACACAGCTCCGGGAACCACCTCAAACTCAACGGTTTTATCTTCACCGGTAAGGAGGATTTCACCGTCAAGGCAAACTCTCTCAACACCTGTAAGAATCGCTTTTTTGCAGCGATTGTATGTAACGATTCCCTTGAATTTATCCTTGAGATCTCCGTTTTCTTCTATGTAATCCCCTGCTTTATAGTTGCCAACCAGAGAAATAAACTTCAAACGTGAAACGTCATTTATAGCAATAGATTCCATAAATCCGTCCTGAACGGAAGCCAGAGGTGCGGCCTTGAATCCGCCGCCGTAGAACTTGGAATTCGCAAATGCCGCAAGAAGAACTTTTTTGTTAATGTTAATGTCAGGCATAGCTTCACCTGTCTTAATGTTAACACATTCGAACAAGGTCAGATTTGCATCAATTGTCTTTTTCTTCAGAAGCACCTTGACAATACCTGCAATATATGCCATTTTCCCGCGGAAAAGGGGGTTCTTTTTCAGAGTATATGTTTCCCAAACCACGTCGCAGTCAAACCCCATATTCGCCACATTGACACAGTAGCGAACCTCACCGTTTAT
>JAFYPS010000170.1 GCA_017547395.1 Clostridia bacterium | reverse complement strand
TTCGTGAGAATGATACTATCTGCTATGGAAATATGACCGATCCGTATATCCTTTATATGATGATTATGAGTTATAAAAAGTTCGGTAATACAGAGATTCCCGACAAGATTCTCATTCAGGTGCTTTCAACAGACAAGACGAAGTCCTTTGCTGACAGAATTGTTAAGCAGGGCGAAAAGAACGGTCTTTATGATGCGCTTGACGTTGGTATAATCTGGCTTGAAAGAGCAATCGGTTAAAAAAAAAGCCTCCCGGGCAACTGCCCGGGAGGTTATTTTTTTTCTTATAGTTCTTTTTCACCGAGAATGAACGGGATTACGTCATCTTTTACAAGATTAAAGGCAAAAGAGAATTCCTCGCAAAGTAGCCGTTCTATATCGCGGAGCGAACGTTCGTCAGAGGCGCGAAGCTTTTTGCCGTTTTCAATAAACTCGCGTTGCTTTATAGCGAGGAGCTTGAGTGCGGACACAAGTGCATCCGTGCTTCCTCCGTCAATAATCTGTTTAAGAGAATTTTGGCGTGCGCGATCCTCCGGTATCCATTCGGGCAGAGAAGCATTTGAAACGATATCGCGTATCTCGTCCGAATTTTTCAAACGGCGCATCTTTGAGGTGAGTAAACTGCTGTCAACCGGTACGTAGAAAACAGAGCTGCCCGAAAACGCGGGACGAAGGACGTAGTAGAACTTATTTTCACCGCCAAAATCCTTTTCGCAGATTTCAATAAGCGTGCAAGCACCTTGTCCACCATACATTACGGTTTCGTTTTGCTCAAAACGGAATTTCATATTTACCCCCTGACTTGCTGAAAAACCTATCTAACACAATTATTATACCATATTTTTGCAATAAAAAGTTATAGGTAAAATAAACAAAAATTTTATAGGGGTTTTTGTCAATGTTTCTAAAGTAAATCTGCGATTTCGTCCTCGGTAATCACTGTAATTCCGTTTGAAATAAGTAACGCTGCGGTAATGCCGTCGCCGCTTGTCAGCGTACGGCTGAAGGTTCCGTCATATACTGCGCCTTTGCCGCAGGAAGGGCTTTTTGCTTTCAAAACTGCTATATGGCAGTTTGCGATTTTAGCAAGTTTCAGTGCCTCGCTTGCGCCTTTTTCATATTCCGCGGTGACGTCGGTACCGCCTGAGTTTATCACTCTGCCGCCTGAAATTTCGCTCGGAAGACGGGGCGTAGAAAGTCCTCCGTAGATTTCAGGACATATAGGAATGAGTGTATGCTTTTTGGCAAGCGCCAAAACATCCGTGTGCGGCTTGCTTTTTCCGTCGTAACGGCATGCACAGCCGAGAAGGCATGCGCTGACTAAAATGTTCATTTTATGCTTTTTCTCCGCTATCTTTTTTCTTTGTTTTTTTCTGTCCCTGTGCAGAGTTCCAGCCTTCCTTTATTAGAAGTTTTCCTGATTCCACAATAATTTCGCGAATTTTTGGGTCAACTTTGGTAAGCGAAAGAATAAAATCAAACTTATTGTTTGCAATGTCTGAAAGCGTTTGCGAGGAGTTTGCACTGAGTACACTGTAGACGGCATTGACAAATTCACGTCGCTCGTCAAAATTCTGACTTCGTATCCAGGATTTGAGTGCTTTTTCAACAGCAAGGCAGTCTTTTGACAACTTCTTTTCGGTGACAAAGTGGGTGCCTTTTATCTCCCAGGAGAAGGGGTCGTGTTGCCAGAGACCGTCGGCGGTGCTTTTTACTATTTTGTCAACCTTGGTATGCTCAAGCAAAAGACCTACTACAGAGTAGTGGGGGAGTGTAGTCTGCATTTTGTCTTTAATCGTTTCGTACCCTGAAAACTGTACCATATCGCGGTTGAATCCGGGGCCGTCGTTGTTATAAACGTTAATTATTCTGCGAAGCACTCTTTTGGGGGCATTCATCGCCGCATACATAGAAAGATTACCGCCTTTGGAATGGCCGCCAATACGGATTTTTCCGCGCACCGCTCCGGCTGCCTCACAAAGGTAGTCAAGTGCGATTCTCTGCGCGGGGACACTTTCCGTAAAGGACATATTAAAGTCCTCTTTCCAACCGATAAGCGTATCGTCGGTACCCCTGTATGATATAAAGAAAGAGCCGTCACCGACAGAAATGCAAAGCGCGGCAAACTGTGTTTCACTCTCGGTAGAGAATACCGACTTGAATCTTAAAACACGCATATTTCCGTATCGTACGCTACTTGCTGCTTTGCGAAAAAACGTAGGGAATTCTTTGGGCATTATCACACCGCGCGGCGGCATTTTATCGCCGTATTTTGCAAAGCATTTGTCAACGGCCTCTTTTAACGTCAGGCTCTCGCGAAGTTTTTCTCCCTCGGCAATATCGCCGAGCTCCATATACGAAAGCAGGCTTAAAACAAGTCCGTCAACCTCGCAAAAAGGCGATTTCGATATATCGATATCGCCGCGCCAGTCTATATAGTCGAGAATATTAGCCATTTCGTCTCTCCATTGCTTCTTTTTTTGAGAATATGCATCCGCAATAGTCCTGTCTGTAAAGACCGTACTCGCGTGACAAGGCTATTGAACGCTGGTATCCTCCTTTTTTCTTGAAGTCGGAAAACAGGTATTCAACGCCGTGCTTTTTTGCGAGCTCGCCACCGATGAGGTTGAGCTTTTCCGCGTTTTTGTGAGGGCTGATAGAAAGGGTTGTGCAGAAAAAGTCGTACTTTCCTGAAGCTTCTTTTGCGGTTTCTTCAAGACGCAGCCGATAGCAGTCAAAACATCGCTCGCCGCCCTCTTTCAGCGACTCTTTGCCTTTTGCTATTTCAAAAAACGTGGTGCTGTCATACTCGGGAATGATAAGCTTTACGTCCCCGAAAGACGGATGCTCTTTAATTAGTCTTTCAAGTTCATTTGCACGGAAAGTATATTCACTTTCGGGTGCAATATTCGGGTTGTAAAAGAAAAGTGTAATGTCAAAAAAAGGGACAAGATATTCAAGTGTGTAGCTTGCGCAAGGCGCGCAGCAGGCGTGCAAAAAGAGCGACGGTTTTCCCTCGCTTTTTGAAATTTTATTCAGCGTATTTTCGCACATCAAGCCGTAATTTGTCATTTAATGTCCTTGTTAAGAATACTGTCGAGTATATATTTTTCAAAATTCCTCTGTGCCGCAAGTGTCAGGTTGCAGTGACCCCTGTCCTTTACAACCTCTAAGGAAATATCGTGACCGTACGTGAGCATTTCTTTTACAAATGCTTCCGAATGCCGTTCGAGATTGACCGATTTGTCCTTTTCGCAGTGGATGATGCGGTAGGGGATTTTCGGCATCGTTTTTGCAAGGTGAAAGGGTGAATATCGCATTGCCGCTTCTTCTATAGTGCCTTCTTCACCGTAATATGCACTGTAATAGGTTCTCGGCAGGTCGGGGCGCTCGCCAAGGTGGAAAACGCTGTTGCAGACAGGACAGTTGGTGACACAGGCAACGGGTGTGCGTTTTGCATAGTGAGAGTAGACAAGCGCACCGTGACCGCCCATACTTCCACCGCTTGATACTATCGGTAAATCTTGCGCAAGACCGTAGTGTTCAAACAGAACGTCAATTATTTCATCTGTAAAATCAATTGCTTGGCGGTTCATCCAGTTCCAGGGATTGTTGTA
>JAFYPS010000169.1 GCA_017547395.1 Clostridia bacterium | reverse complement strand
GGCGGCATTACGGATATTTTACAGAACCAATAAAAAAGACACGGCATTGCCGTGTCTTTTTTTATCAATACTGTTCGCCGAGTTTGATGTTTACGCGGCTTTCTGCCTGCACCGCAACGTCGTCAAGGCTCTTCTTGCCGCCGAAATATTCGGAGGCTTCTTCCTTGATGATGTCAAGTATACTGTCGTCATAGCGAAGCTGCTTCTTTACGTTTGTTACATAACCGTAAATCGTTTCAACCTCTTCGCGTGTGGTATATCTGCGTCCCATCGGATTAGGCATTCCGATCATTCCGCCGCCAACACCGTATTCGGGCAGAATCGCCACGCCGGAATCCTCTTCCTCGCGCTTTTCGCGCTCTGCGATTCTGTCAAGCGCTTCCTGCTTTTCAAGGTCGAGTGCGCTCTTGGTTACGGGGAAGCCCCATCCAAGCTCACGCTGATTGTCGTCGGTGAAGAACACCTTTACAAACTCCCACGCCTGCTCTGGGAAATTGCCCTTGGCACTGACGAGGAACTTGAGGTTTGTCGCGGTGAACACTATTCCGTCGCCGTCGGGCGAAGGTATTCCCACAAAGTCAACCGGAGAATCGCCAAAGCTATACGCGTAGTTTGCGAAAGAATCGAAATTATCAATGGAGCATTGCTCAGCGATAGCCTTTCCCTCTTTGAACATATTCTCATACGCCTCATAGTCAAAGGTATCGTAATCGAAATCATCCATCTCCCATCTCGACTTTTCAGGCTGAGTGGAAAGCCACTCAAGCATAGCCTTGAAATCATCATTGTTAAGAGAGCAAAGACCGGTTGTGGGGTTTACGTAATTAACGTAGTTCACGAAGAAAAACAACTCAAGCAAACTGTTTCTTGACGAATCTCCCTCACGGAAGAAGCTTACCCCTTCGGGAAGAGCCTTTACTTTGTCTGCAAACTGTCGCATTGTGAGTCCCTTGAATTCGGATATGGTGTCTTTAATTCCCATAAGTCCCATAAGATAAATGCTGGTGGGAATCTCATAAAGCTTGCCGTTTGTTTCGCAGGCTGAAAGGATGTTGCCAAGGAATTTGTCGCGGGAAAGAGTCGCATCCTTATCCATAAAGGTGTAAAGGTCTGCAAAAAGTCCCTTATTTGCATACTTTGCCGCGGAGAACTCCTGATCGGTAATAAGCACGTCGGGAATGTTGCCAGCTATGATATCGTTGTTGAGTTTTGTCTTGCCCGCCTCCCAGTCATCTTCGGTATTATACTGTGAATAGTCCACGTACTGAATTCTGTACTCTTCGGATGCAAGATTGAACTCGATTATCTGCTCACGGAAGTTGTATGCACCGCCTGCGGAGGCTACCTTTATAAGATATTTAGGAACAAGCTCTTCCTCGGGCACCTTTTCAAAGGTGGTAAGCAAAAGAGTTGATGTTCCGTCTTCGTAGTTCTCGCCAAGGGTAAGAAAATGCTCGGAATCAACTGCATAAAATCTTCCGTACTTGTAAATATAGTCGGAATTGATAAAGTCGACAACCTTGTTACCCTCGCCCGTGGCGGTATCGAACAAATAAATGCCTTCTTCGTTTGAATAGTAAAGATTTCCGTCCTCACCGACAAACGAGCGGTACGCTACCTCGTGATTGTTGCCGGTGTCAATCTCTTTTCTCTCACCTGTAAGCAGGTCGAGTATAAGCATCGCCTGCTTGAACTCCTGCCCGTAAGTTTCATAAGGAATGCACAGTTTATTATCGCCAAGTGCCTGAAGACTGTTTATGTAGCCCTCGGTACCGTCGGGAAGAATGCTTATAGTTTCTTTAAGCGTGCCGTCAAGAGCAAAGCGAAGAATCTTGTTCTGATATCTGTCGTCCTCGCAATAAGCGGTTACAAAAACGTCACCGCCCACATAAGCAAGCTGATTTATGCTGAAATACTGATTCTGATCATCACCGAGCGAAAGTGCCTTTTTAAAATCTATGCTGCTGCGCTTTGCACCGTCCTCACCGTATATCTCGGCAAGATAGCTGCTGCTGTAAACTCCGTTTTCCGCGTCGACAGTCTTATTCTCAAATGCGCATACAAGAACTCCGCCCGGGATGCGATTTACATTCTGAATGTAGCGATATCCGTTATCGTCATCATAAACCTCAAGCGGAATTGTAACGGTTTCCTCACTGTTTGCATCACCGATATAGGCGGTAAGTGCAACAGAGCGATAATCCTTGTCAACCTCCTGAAGAGTATAAACGTATCCGGACGAATCAAAGCTTGTGTGGCCTATGTAACTTGTTCCCGCAAAATCCTCGGGGTTTTCATAGTTTGGCTCTTCGATAGATACAAGTTCTACCGTATTATACTTGTAAACCTTGTCAACTATCTGCTTTTCGGGTCCCTTTTTCTTTGCACCGAAGCATCCCGCAAACGAAGTGCAGGCAAGTATAAGCGCAAGAACCAACGCAGTTACGCGAAAAAATCTCTTCATTTTTATCCTCCTTAATATATTGCGTGTCTTTTTTTAGCCGCTCTTTTTTCTTTAAGATTCTCGTTTATCGGTCTGAAAATCAAAACAAGCAGCGTTGCAAAAAACACAGTGCCGAGTATATAAAACGCCATTTCAAACACGAGCAGGAGTGCGCACTTGGTTTCCATAATACGCGCTACGTTTTCATAGTACGGAAAGCTTTTGCCCTCCATTACACCGAGAGAAGTAATACCTTTGATATTGTCAAAAAGATTTGCCGGTGCAAAACGCCCCGTAACCGTATAAATCTCATCGGTATAAGACGAAACGGTTTCTTTGAACATTGTCTTTGCAAAATCGGTTATGATATCCGGCAAAACCGCCTCAAGCGAGGTGAACGTCACCCTCTCGTCCCGCATTGCTGCCGAGCTGTATAATACGTACACCCTTGGCTTCTCACCGTAGTAAGAAGCATATTCGCTTCGGTCGGCGGGCAGAACGGCACTGATTGTATAAAGTTTTTCATTTATACGGACGTCAAGTCCGCAAACGTCGGTCGAGCCGAACAGACGCCACGCGGCAAGGTCGTCAATAATGCAAAAATCGGTGGTCGCTGCACTCTCGTCAAGATATCCGCCCGAAACGGGAATTTCAGGGTGAAGCCCGAAATAATCTCCGAAATAAACGGTTGCAACAGCGTTTACGCTAAGTGTATCGCGTAAAATTGTCACTTCCTTTTCGCAAGAGCCTGAAAGCAGGTACTTACCCTCATACTCTATTGAGTTTTCGGTCATTTTGCTCTCAAGAGTGTTTTTCAGTTCCATCATTCCGTCGGGAGTGAGATAGTCGCTTTCGCCAAGATATGCCGCGAACTGCGAATATTTAGTCTCGGAACTGCCTGCAAACGTCTCTGCGGCAAAATCGCGAAAATTTTCAGCAGTTACCGAATGCCTCATCCACATAAAGCAAAGTGCAATCAACAGGCAAAGCAGCGATAACGCCGAAAAAACGATATGTCTTATCTTCATATATTCTCTACTCCGCCATACGAACCTGCATACCCTCGGATATCGGTACCGATGCGCCCGTTATAACGTAGTCACCCCATGAAAGCGTTGCATTTATCGCGCTCTTTGTCGCATCCGAGGCAAGTACCTCAACGTCTACGCGCTCTGCATAATAACGGTTGCCGAGCGGCGAGGATTTTGAAACAACCTTGAGTATGAATTTTCCGTTTGCATCCTCACGCACTGCACTGTTTGGAACAATCGTGTCATAGCTCTGTCCCTGCGAGCCAATCACCAAAGAAAGATTTGTTCCGTCGGTAACGTCGCCCTCAACGGTAAACGTAACAAGCTTGTTCTTGCCGCCACTGTTGGGATCGCTCTTTATCTGCGATATGCGCACGGAGGGCTTGTTGCCCCAGTAGTAATACTGTACCTCTGCTTCCTGTCCTACCCTGAGGCGTGCCGCCTGAGAATTGGTAACGCTCGACTCCATGGTATAACCCATATCGGTCATAGTTATTTCAAACAAAACGGTACCGGACTGCACGTCGTCGCCGGAGGAAATTCCAACACTTGAAATCACACCGCTCACAGGTGCGGTAATCTCGGTTTCGGAGGTGTCTTTCTTGAGGTCGTTTATCTGCTTTTTCTTGCGGTCAATTTCACGCTTTTTAATAGATAAATTGAGTGCCGCAGTCTCATCGGTGATAGCACCGTTTGCCTCGGCAAGTGCTATAGCCGCTTTTGCGTCCTCGATAGCGCGGGTAAGCGAAAGTTTTTCCCTGTCACACTCGTCCGGAGTTTTGGTAATCTCCTTCTCTGCCTCGGCAAGAAGCTCCTTTGCCTCTGTAAGTTTTTCCTCTATTTCTTCCTTTTCCTCATTCTTCTGCTCTATCTGCTCATCGTACTGATCGATGCGGTCCTGCAAAAGAAAATACTCAAATCCGCCGTCGCGAAGCTCATCAAGAGCATCCTCGGCATTGTTTTCCATATCAACAGCGTTATCATATGCAGCATCTGCCGCATTGAATGCCGCCTTTTTAATCTCGAGGTCACTTTCAAGCTCGTCAAGCGACTTCATTCCCGCAATGCTTCTGTTCAACTCGGCAAGCTTTTCGTCCTTCTTGTCAAGCGAATCGTCAAGTTCGGAAATTTTCTTTTCAAGCGCTTCAATCTCCTTGGCGAGAGCATCAAGTTCTGCCTGAACGTCATTTGCGGGAGCAGCTCCGCCGTCATCACTGCCATCGCCCTCTCCCTCGCCGTCGGGATTCTGCGGCGGAGGTATGATTGAATCTTCAAGCTCGTCATATTCGTCGCGAAGGTCGGAAAGCTCTCTTCTCTTTTCCGCTATTGTGTCCTCAAGGTCGGAAATCTCCTTTTCGAGTTTTTCCTTTGCGGCAATCGCCTCGTTATACGCTTCAATCGCTTCGGAAGCGGCGGCGCGATCTGCTAAAGCCGCACTTCTTTCACTCTTTGCATTCTTTGTTGCCTTTTCAAGCGCACTTATGTCCTTTTCTTTAGCATCTATAGCCTTGTTAAGCTCTTTGAGAGACGAGAAGCCGCCGCTTGAATAATCCTTCTGCTTTTTCTGCAGGTCTTTTTTGCTGTCTTCGATAGTTTCTATTTCTTCATCGATGGCGTCAATATCGTTTTCAAGCACAGAAACCATATCCTCATAACCCTTGACTGCCGCCTCAAGCGCGGGATATCCGTCAAGGTATTCCTGAATTTCTGCAAGCTCCTTTTCACTGTCCTCAATAGTTCGGCGCTGAGAAACAAGCGAGTCGCCTTCTTTGAGAAGCATCTGCTTGTACTCAATCTCAAGGCGCTGAAGCTCGATTTCAAGGTCGTAGATATCGTTGCTTTCTCCCTTTACAAGAGTAGCAAGCAGCGCGCCGCGCTCAACAGTATCACCGCGGCGTACCATAACGGTATCGATTACACGTGTCTTATCAATTGTAATCTGCTTTGTCTGATTTGCACCGACGGTTCCGTTGATTTTGATCTGCGAATTTATCATTCCGCCCTCGGAATTCGAAACGGAAACCTCGGGAAGAGAACGGTTCATTATCGTATTTGAAAAAAGAGTAAGCACAAGCATAATCACAAGAAAGACAATGATTATATTCTTGATTATGCCGCGTCTTTTAGTTTCACCCATTTTTTGCTTCCTTTCTACCCCTTGACGCCGCCTGCATAAGCAACGCCCTCGACAATATAATCCTCGCTGTAAAGGAACGTGAGAAGAGGTACTATCATATAAATGCTCGCCACCGCAAAAGCAAGCGCGGCATCGCCCGAATTTATCTGTGAAAGAAATACCGAAAGCGGATGCATTGCACTGTCACTCATAAGGACAAGCGGTTGTTCCACCATATTCCAGTAGTCGATAAAAATCAGTATCGCTACAGAATAGATTATAGTTTTGGACATAGGTACGCTTAGGCGCATAAATATCTGAAATTCACCGGCACCGTCAAGCTTTGCAGCCTCTATCATCGCGATAGGAATGCGCCGCATAAATTTGGTCAGTATAAAGACCGCAAACGGAGAAAATATACCCGGAAGAATAACAGCAAGACGTGTGTCTATTATGCCTAGCCAGTTTGAAACAAGGTAGTTCGGAACAAGCGTTACCTGATACGGCATAAGCATAAGAATTACGTACACAAAGAATATAAGACTGCGGATTTTACCCTCAAAACGGGCAAAACCGTATGATGCCAGAAGCGCCACTATTATCTGGAAAACCATTATCGGAACGGTGAGTATCACTGAGTTCCAGAACTTGAAAAGATACTGCGGATTTTTAAGCAGAACGTTATCGTACTGCGTAAAGGTTATCATATCGGGAATGATTTTGAGATTTGTCTGTCCCGAAACGTAGGTTTTTGCATCCCCCGCAACACTTGAAAATATCTGTCCGTAGTTTGCGGCAATCTCGCTTTTAGACATAAGCGAATTTGTAAAAGTAAGAACCGTAGGAGTTATAAAAACGATGCAGACGGTAAAAAAGAATATCACGAGCAGGGCTGTTATGACGCCCCGCTTTGCCGCACTTAGTTTTTTTATTGTCTTTGGCTTCATTCGATATCCCTCCCAACCTTGTCCTCAATGATAAAGAGCGTACCGATGATAACAACCATTATCGCACACATAATTATCGCTGCGGCAGAAAGCTTCTGATAGTCGAGTGACGAAAACGTGTTGTTCATAAAGTGCTGAAGCGTGTAAAGCTTTTCGTATGGATAGTTGCCCGTCATAAGATAAACCTCGCGGAATATCTTGAACGAGTTGATAAGCGAAAGTATCGTAACGAAAAGTATCGACGAGAATATGTACGGAAGTTTTATTTTGAAGAACACTTTCCACGCGCCTGCGCCGTCAAGCATACACGCCTCCGTAATATCCTTTGGAATGCTTGCAAGTGCCGCCATAAAAAGTATCATATTGTAGCCGATATTCTTCCAGAGGAAAAGGCATACGATAACGAGCAGCGACCAGTCGGATTTGAAAAAGTCGATGCGGTCGATGCCAAATGCCACAAGAAAATTGTTTACCGTTCCTTCATAGTGGAAAACAACCTCCCAGATAAGCACAACCGATGCTGTAGGCACCATTAGCGGACTTATCAGTACGGTTTTAAACCATGAGCCCATCGGAATCCTTCGCATAAGCAAAACCGCAAATACAAGCGGAATTATCACCGCAAGCGGCACTGCTATAAGTGAAAATACCGCGGTATTCTTTGCCGCCATACGGAAAATCGGATTGCCGACAAGATTTTCAAAATTGCGGAGTCCGACAAATTCGCGGTTTATCGGGTTATCTATGATTGAATAATAGGCAACAACAAAAAACGGCAATATAAAGAATACTGCCGCACCGAAAAACGAGGGTGCGATAAACAGCGACGTTTTAAATCTGTCTATGCGCTGCCGCCTATTCACTTTTCTTTTTGATTTTGCCATTTTTTCCTCACAAGTGTTCTATTCAAAATAGTACAGTAATTATATCACCGTTGCTATTTGCCGTCAATACATATATGTAATTTTTAAGTAAATATTAATATATAATACACATTTGTAAATT
>JAFYPS010000168.1 GCA_017547395.1 Clostridia bacterium | reverse complement strand
TATCTTCAACCGTTACGGCATTAGGAATGAGGTGCCTTGCCATACGATTTGCAGGAGTAGTATAAAAGCTGTTGCCCGAAAAGAATTCACGGGGTGTGCCTTCCGCTACAATATTACCGTCAAAGAACATACCGCAACGGTGAGCGTATTCGGCGCAAAATGGCACATCGTGACTTACCATCAGAACGGTAACACCTTGTTTAGTCAGTTTATCAATAATACCCGCAAAAGTTACTTTGAATTCTGCATCAAAACCCTTTGTAGGCTCGTCCAAAAGAAGAATATCCGGTGCGGTCAAAAGCACTTTTGCAAGAGCGGTTCTTTGCTGTTCACCGCCTGAAATATCGTAAGGGTGACGGTCGAGAAATTCCGAAAGACCGCAGAGAGCTACTACACGGGCAACTTGGTTATCTTTTTCTTCTTTGGATATTTTCACGCCACGCAAGGCTTCATATAAGTCCTCACGAACAGTTCTTTTTACAAAAAGTGCCTGTGGATTTTGTGGTAGCATACCGACTTTACCGTTCGTTTGTACCGTTCCACGATAGGCACAGCGAAGTCCGGATATAACCTTCAATGAAGTGGTTTTGCCTGCACCGTTACCACCGAGAATAGCATAGAACTCGCCTTTATGTAAGGAGAGTGAAAAACCTTTTACCACGTCAGGCAAATCTTTTTCATAACGGAACCAAAGTTCGTCACATTGCAAGGTAATTTCGTCACTATATGTATGTGGCTTTTCTGTAGTAAGAGGTAATATTGCTTTTTCTTTATTTCTGCTATCAAGAAAGTCGCTTCCGTCACGCACGGTCAAAGGACAAGAAATCTCGGTTTCAACCCTTGCCCAAACTCGCATAGCGGTGGGCATTGCAAGGAACATTCCGCTGTCTTTATCCCGCAGATGAAGTCCCACTTTATCGGGAGTATCATCACAAACGATTTCACCATTTTCCATAACAATTACTCTTGTAGCAAAAGGGAACGCTTCTTCCAAACGATGTTCGGTTAGAATAACGGTAATGCCGAGCTCACGGTTAATTTTGCCGAGCAGTGCCAAAAAGTCAGCGGCAGCAATGGGATCAAGCTGTGCAGTAGGCTCGTCAAGCACTAAAACCTTGGGGCTCATTGCCATTACCGAAGCAAGACTTAAAAGTTGTTTTTGACCGCCCGAAAGCTCGGTAACATTTTTATAGAACCAATTCTCAATACCGAAGAAAGCCGCAACCTCTGCTACACGGCGGCGAATGATAGGCGTATCAAGCCCGAGACTTTCAAGACCGAAAGCCAGTTCGTGCCATACCTTATCGGTTACCACCTGATTTTCGGGTGATTGCAACACAAAGCCAATTTCTTGTGACTGTGTACGTTCGTCAGCTTCGTTTAAAGGGTTGCCGTTGAATAGTATTTCGCCCGTCAATAAACCGTGAGGTGTAAGGCAGGTTTTAAGGTGACGGAGAAGCGTTGATTTACCGCAACCTGAAGGACCGCAGAGAATTAAAAAATCGCCCTGACTCACCTCAAAGGAGATACCATGGATCGCTTTTTTCTCTTGTTCGGGATAAGCGAAGCTTACATTTTTGAAATTAAAGTTTTCCATTTTCTCTCCTCCTTCAAGTTTAGTATAACAGGGGTAATGCAAAGGGCGAAATAAACACAGTAAAACGGGATGGTCGTCATATCAAGTGCCGCACAGCGCACGTTGGGGAAATATCTGAAACCGAATGCCGAAAGCAAAGTGCCTGAAAGCAAGAACAGTCCGCAAAATGCAAGCCAAACAAACGTATATTTATCACGCTCGTCAAAGCGGTAGATTGAAAATGCGGTTCGTCCCTTTAGTCCGTATCCTCGGCTTTTCATACTGTCGGCGGTTTCAATGGCATTTTCAAGCGCCCACGTAATCATAATGGAAAAGATAAGAATTGCCGTTTTGGTTCGGCTCCAAAGACTGCCGCTTGATACGTCTCTGCCGATACTTCGTTGCGCTTCGGTAACGGTCTCTATTTGCGATTTGAATTTCGGTACAAACCGAAGGGACATACTAAGCACAAGAGATAATGCCGGAATCACTTTTCCGAACAGGTAAATAAACTTGTCCGATGTCATCACTCTGTTGAAAGAAGCAAACCAAAGGAGTAACATTACAAGCATAGCACCTGCCGAAAATCCGTATAGAATGCTTTCCAACGTCAGCGGATTCCCGTTTGAAAAATACAGCAAGATGGTTGTTCCTTCGTGGTTGAAGGCGGGGTTGATAAAGGCGGTCAAGAGCACCATCGGCAAACAGTATTTCAGTAAAAACAACACACTTTTTTTGCCGTCAATACTGATAATATAGGTCATAGCACAAACGAGGGCAACTCCTTGCGCCAAGGGGTGACTTAGCGCAAGGGAAAAGCCGATGACTAAAACAAAATATAAAAAGTTGTTAAATGGATGATATTCCGAAAAAGAATCTCGCATCATAATTACCATGTTCCTTCACGGCCTACATCGTTGCCAAGGTCGCAGGTATAACGCCACTCAACAACTTCACCGTCCACAAGCTGATAACGTGAACAACCGTAGTTAGGATACCAACCGTTTACTCGGTACATCCATCCCGAAAGTTCACCGCAATCAAACTCGTAGAGGTTATGAATTCCCTCAATATAGGCGCTGTTATAAATCGGTGTCCAGGAAGATTCCATGTGGATGCCTTTTTCTTTGCATACACGCTGGAGAACATCGAATACCGATTCGCCTTCATAGAAGGTTACTTTGGTAGGTGCTAAAATCACACCGTTTGAAGGGACAAGCTCACGCTTATCGGGCTCAAGGTCTTTTAAATTATTGAGTATCGCAGAACACTCAATGGAGAACGTGCAGGTGTATGTCTTTTTCTTATCGACTTCCTGATCTTCCGGTTCAACGGGCAAAGGTTTTCCTTCAGGTACGGGATCGGTTTCGTATTTATCCTTGCTTTTGTTCTGCCCATCGGAATAAACGCGGTTATCCGAATCCTTTACATCGGATAAATAACCGTTTGTTTTGTTTGTTTCACCGCTATCTTTATCATCATTATCGGGTGCCGTTGTTTCGGTATATGGTGTGATTTCCGTTTGCTTTGCATCATCGGGAAGAACTTCACATTCAGCCACAATTTTATTAACGGAAATATTTAAGATGCTCGTCTTACTTCCCGTAATGGAAACGGAATAAACCGCACTACCACCGTCAAAAGCGGTAGCGCTGTCTACCTTCCATTTTTCGTTTAGATGCACCGACAAAAGCGCAGGAAAACCGAAATCTTCCGTTTCGGAAAATTTGATTTTAATACCTTTTTCGGTTTTTTCTAAAGTGATGGACAAGTTTACATCTTTTGTATCTTTAAGGTCGCTACCGAAAATTGTCCACTCATATTCCATTTCGCCCGATTCACCCGTAAAGGTGGCGATGGCGTTTTCATTTTTAATTTTTTCAAATACATCTCTTTCTACAATGCCGTCATCCGCAAGTGCAATTGGCTCTTTCAATTCCACCTGTGCAAAATTACCGCTACACGCAGTAAAGGACAGCAAAAGAACAAAGGTTAAAATTAAACCGAGTATTCGCTTCATTTTTATTCTCCTATCACAATTTTACCATCTCTTACTTTCAAAGTATCGGTTGTCATTGCGAGACTTTGTGTTTCATCCGATGCCGCAAACACCGCATCATCAAAAATCAAATCACAAATATCACCGCTACGCACACTACCACGAAGTCGGAATTTAAGGCGGAGCACTACGTTATCATCATCTGCAAGAAACTCTTTACTGAAAGCATTTTTGCCACCCGTTGTATCAAGATACATAATGTTGATTTTCCCCGACTTGTTACATTGTTCGGGGTTACAACTCCAATTCGGGAGCTTTTGCGGAACATCACCCTCGTCGTTACGAATAAACACGTTACCTTCTTCCACGCCGATAAATTCAAGACGAGAAGAATCAAAGGATATACTCATACTCGCCGCAGGATAGATAGCATCTCCAAAATAGGAAATCGTTACGTCAAGAGTAAATTCTTCTGATTCACTTTTACTTATTTTCTGTGGTGTTTCAATGGTAAGGGTAGGTGTACTGCCCGTAATTTTACCGAGGTTCATAAAAAGAAGGGCAAGTATCAGTAAAAGCAGCAATACACCGGCGCCTATACCGATAAAAAGCTTCTTTTTTGTTTTGGGATTCATTGGTCTTTTGCTCATAATTGCTCTCCTTAATAAGAAGTTTAAGGGGTGGGAGGGTTCTCCCACCCCTTAAAACATTCGCTTAATTGTTTGTGGTAAGGGATGCTGCTTTGGTAACGATAAGATATTCGCTATCGTCAACAAAGGCTTCTACAATACCCAAAGCATCAAACGTGTTGATGCGGCTGTCGCAGTTTACGTTGAGCGCTAAAATTTCATCATCGGAAGGCGCATCGGTTTTGCGCAGCCAAGTATCTACTGCGGCAAGGGCATCCTGCGCATTGATAACGCCGTCACCGTTGGAATCACCAAAGGTAATTTCACCTGCATTGTCTTCTGTAAAGGTGAAATTTTCCTTATTAACAAACTGTTCCATATCAATCGAGGCATTCACCAAGGCAACATAGGTTGCAACGCCGGTCTTTTCGGAAATTTCTGCACTGTACTTAAATTCGTATTCGTTTGTACCGTCGTTGTATGTAAGCTTGGTAGCATTTTCGATACCAACTACCGAAACGGCAACTGCCTTTTTTGTGGAAGGAATAAGGTCGATGTCGTCACCGGTATAGAGGCAAACGGCACTGTAGGAAATACCCTCTACAACGTCAATTTTTCCGAACGCTTTAGCGGTATCAACAACAACCATTGCGTTTTCATCGCTCGGATCAGAGGTAAGCTTGATGGACATACCTTCCATATTGATATCCAGCTTATCACCATCATTTGCAGACTCCACTTTAAAAGTTACAGTGAAAAGCTGAACAGGAAAAGCAGTACCGCTTACAGTCAAGTCGCTGTTGTTGTTTGCATCAAAGTAAACGACACGAAGTTTGCCGTTGTCAAGCCAATGGTTTACAGAACCGCCGTTAAAGTGATTACCCACCGTAACGTTCGCTATACTAAGCCCTTCGGGAACGTTCATTACAAAGTCAATGAGTTTATATCCTGCGGTGTTATCCCACTGGTCAATACTGATAGTTGCATTGAAGGTCTTGCCGATATCATCGGTAATCTCAGAAGGCAGACCGAGAGTTGCTTTAGGTTTGCCAAGTACAATTTCGGCCTTGCCGTCAAACTCAACGTCGCTGTAATCAAACAGAAAGGTTTTGTTATTCACAAAGCGGTTATATGCTACAAGAGCGTAGCAAGACTGATCGGTGGCCATACCGTTTGCACCGGCACCAACAATATGCTGGAACTGTGCTTCACTATCTAAATAATGGCTCAAAAGACCGTCAACGACAGACTTTCCGTTTTTAACAAAACGGGCATCGGTGTCGGGATTGATGCCCCAAGTTGTACAAGCTACGATTACCCAAGCGCAGCTTTCAGAGCATTCACTTCCGCCCGAAGCAAAGGTACCGTTGTCGTGCTGCATTTTAGAAAGACATTCAAAGGCTTCTGCGCAAGCGGTTGCAACTGCATCTTGATCACGGTAAGGATACAATGCCTGCAAAGCCATACCCGTCATATCGGGGTCAGAAGCGTATGTAAGATTAGCGCTTAATGCCCAACCGCCGTCATCGTGCTGTCTTGCAAGGATTTCATCCACGCATTTCTGACGGAGGGTACTGTCGCTGATTTCGTAATTGTTAGAATCGAGAGCAATAAGAGTCCACATAGTGCCGTTGAGGCCCTGTTTTTTTACCCAATCGAAACCGTTTTTACTGTATGCTTCAACCAAGTTCCAATCTCCAACGGCGGTTGCATCCTTGCCGATAGCAGAAAGAGCAACAATCAAACGAGAGTTTTCTGTAGATTTATTTTTATGAAGCGCACCGTTCATATTAACGGATGCGGCGGTTTCATTTACGGTTTCAACAATTCGATTATAGTAATCGGTAAAGTATGCATTAT
>JAFYPS010000167.1 GCA_017547395.1 Clostridia bacterium | reverse complement strand
AAAGGCAGCGAGCAAAAGCACCTCGCGGGTATGTGCGCAAATCGCCCCATTGTTTCCGAGGCGGATTTCATCGCCGCATGCCGCAGTGGCGAGCTCAAGATTTTTACAGAAGAAAATGAATAAAAAAGGCACCCTAAAGGGTGCCTTTTAATTATCCGAAATAACTTTGCGACGCAACTGCCACAATGTATGTAAGAAGACCTGCGACGGTGGGAGAGCTTACCCATGCAACCGCTATTCTCTTGAATACACCAAAATTAACGTGGCCGCGTCCCTTGGTGAGGCCCGCGCCTATTACGGCACCGACTACAGCCTGAGAAGTGGA
The DNA here is from genome assembly GCA_017547395.1 of Clostridia bacterium. The sequence goes on along the minus strand of JAFYPS010000167.1, from coordinate 3,307 downwards.
AACTGGGATACCCATCCATTTACCCATAATAACAACGGTGAGTGCCATAGCAATGATTACGAGGAATCCGTCGGTCTGGCTTATTTCTGCAATACTGCTGCCAACGGTCATCATAACTCGCTTCGAGAATGTGAGAACACCGAGAGCGATTGCGATACCGCCTATAGTCGCGGCAACGCGTGCATCAGTAAGCAGATTTGCGGCAACGCCGGTTTTTGCAAATGCTGCGTCATAGTAAAGCGCAGTTACGTTAGCCGAGCTGTTAAGTCCGATGCTGAAGGAAGCAAACGCGCCCGATGCGAGATATCCGATTTTTACAAGTGCATCGTATCCGCTGAGGGTGGTGAGCTTGTTTCCGATGAATTTGTTGAACGTGAAAACAAGGATAAACGAGATTATTCCCGCACCGAGAGGATTAAGTACCCAGGTGGAAGCAAACTTGCCTATCTGGGGCATATTTACGGCGAGCACCTCGGGATTTGAGTAGTCGGCGTAGAAGAGACCCCAGCCGATAATCGCGCCTGTAATAGACTGGTTTGCCGAAACGGGGAATTTGAGATAACTCATTACAAAGACCGTAAGACCTGCACAGGCAAAGACAATAAATGCCTTGAGCGCAGACTTGAGTCTGAGTGACTTTACGTCATCTTCTTCAATCGCTTCAATTACCGCCGTTTCCGATGCGATAACCTCGTTGCTTGTAGAAAGCTCTGCAACCTTGTCGATGTTTCCCGCGCCTCCGACAACTGCACCTACGACAACAAGAATTGCAATTATAATAACTGCAGTACGGTACTTGATTACTCCTGTCGCAACCGCGGTACCGAATGCATTTGCAGCGTCATTGGTGCCGAGCGACCAGCCCATAAACAGGCCGGCAAAAAGCAGTAAGTATATCATTATTTACGCCTTTCTTGTAACAAGCATTATCTGGATCTTGTCGGCAATGTTTTCGGTAATGTCGGAAATATCGCAGATTTTTTCAAGGAATCTTGCCATCTGCATTTTCTTTGCAAGCTCAATGTCCTCGGAGAAAATCTTCTTGTAAAGCTTCTGTTCAATAACGTCTACCTTGGATTCGTAGGCACGGATTTCGTCAAGAATTGCATGATCCTTTAAAAGATTGCCAAAGTCGGAGAAAAGACGGCTTACGCTCTTTTCAAGAAGTTCGAACTGAGTACGGCTGATAGCGATAATTTCAACAAGGTCGTCTGCATATTCGCTTGGAAAAGAGAAGTTCTGATATACGCACATATTTGAATAAAGCTCGCACTTGTTTGCAACCGAGTCGCAGCTTGTTGCAATAGAAATGAGATCCTGACGCGTAGAGGGAAGGAATGCAGCGTTTCCGAGAGAATCTATCATTTTTCTGAGTGAAACGTCTGCTACTGCTTCAGCTTTTGCAATTCCTTCTGCGAGAGCAGCGAGCGTTTCGGCAGAAGTTTCCTTCACGCAGGATGCGCGCACAAAACTTTCAAACTGAATAAGGCAGTTTTCAACGTCGTTGATCTGATCCATAATCAGCATATGGCTGGGATTGTTTTTAACTTTTCCAAACATAGTAAATAACCTCCGGCTGTTTGTAAGAAAATGTCATTTTTACTTTTATTTTATATGATAGCATATTATATTCCGATTGTCAAAGAAAAAATATCCGGCATATGCCGGATATTTATTTTAATTTAGCATTTTTAAAAAACGACGTAAAGTCTTTTTTCTCGTTAGGCTCGGCGGAAAGAGAATAAGTCATACCGAGCATACCGTATTTTGCGCCTGCCATAATATTGTATTTCAGCAGTTCTACGGGGCTGTCGCCTACGATTTGGGAAATTCCGATAAGGTTTTCGTCGGTGTCGGTGATACCCGGGATAAGAGGAACGCGGAATATAAATTCCTTGCCGCTTTTTTTCAGGTATTCAACGTTTGCAAGTATTTTTTCGTTGCCGACACCTGTATAAGCCTTATGCTTTTCGCAGTCGGCAAGCTTAATGTCCTGCATAACGTAGTCAACGCTGTCGACAACTCTTTTATAGGTTTCAGAGTCGGTAAAGCCACTTGTCTGAACTGCTTTATGAATATTTCCTATTTTGCTTATTACCTCGCAGACAAAATCTGCATGCATCATTGGCTCACCGCCCGAAAAGGTCACGCCGCCGCCCATTTTTTCAAAAAGGTCGGAGTATTTCAGTATCTTTTTCGCAAGCTCGTCGCTTGAAAGGGTAGTACCTGAAACTGACAGGCATCCGTTTGCACAGGCGTGAATGCATCGGTCAAAGCCTTTGCACTCCTCGTGCCCGCAAGGGATGCGACATCTGCCGCATTCCGTACAGAGCGTTTTCTTGTGCATAAGCTGTGGCGTACGCGAAAGTCCCTCCGGGTTGTGGCACCACACGCAGCGTAAAGGGCAACCTTTGAGAAAGACCGTTACCCTTGAGCCCGGGCCGTCGTGGATAGAAAATTCTTTTATATCGAATATAGTTCCGTTCATTACATCTGATACTGCTGGCGGAGAAGCACGTGGTCTTGATACTCCTCGTCAAGCTCTACAAAGTATGCGCTCCAACCCCAGATGCGTACTACAAGCTGACGGTGCTTATCGGGATTTTTCTTTGCATCGAGCATACGCTCGGTATTTACTGCATTGAGCTGAAGCTGGTGACCGCCCATATCTATGTATGCCTTTACGAGCGCACCCACCTTTTTCACACTGTCCTCGTCAGCAAACATTGAGCTTGCAAATTCAAGTGTAAGCGGACCGCCGTTTATCGCGGATGAGAAATCCTGCTTTGAGAAGGACTTGATAATAGAGAAGGGACCGTCAAGCTTTGCAAAAAGACTGGGGGAGAAGTTTGTGCCGAGAGGCTCACCTTTACGTCTTCCGTCGGGAGATGCGCCAATCTTTGCAGCGTGGCGCAGATAGTTCATTGCAGTACCTGTACCTGCTCTGTAAACGCCGCCGCGGCAGTTCTTTTTGCCTTTAAGACCGTCGGAGAACATCTTGAGAATTCTTACGGATATATCGTCGACCCAGTCAATGTCATTACCCATCTTGGGTGCTTCGTAACGGAGAATGGGGAGAAGCTCGCTATGCTTTTCAAAGTCGCTTGTAACTGCTTCAAGGAGGGTTCCCTTTGAAATGCTCTTTTCATCGTAAACGTACTTCTTGATTACGGCAAGAGAGTCGGTAGCAGTAGCAACTCCGCAGCCGTGGAAGCCGAAGTTATTGTATTTTGCACCGTTGTAGATGCCGCCGTCCATGAGAACGTTCATAAACGGAGAGGGAACGAACCAAAGGTTGTCGACTTTT
>JAFYPS010000166.1 GCA_017547395.1 Clostridia bacterium | reverse complement strand
TTGATAATCACTTCATCACTGATGACCGAAACGGTTCTTGTCTCCTCGTCCCAGCCGACGGTTGCACCGAGTGCCTCTGCTACGAAGCGGATGGGAAGCATAGTGCGTGAATTTTTGATAACGGGAGCCGCATCAAGATTTTTTCCCTCTCCGTTTACGTCGGCGCTTGCGCTGTCAATAGTCATCTTGACAACAACGTCCTTTTCCTCTTCGTCAACGAGATAGGTGAACTTGGTCACAAGCGAATATTCAATGTCTCTGTTTTCTCTGTGAACTGCATAAGCCTTTATAACGGTTGACTCGTTTATCTCGATGGCACCCGTATATTCAACGCGGCTTTCCGCACTTACGGGGGACTCTCCGTCGGTAGTATAGAAGACGGTTGCACCCTCAAGCGCACAGAAAAGTTCAATCTTTGTTCCCTTTTCAACGAGCGAGCTTTCTTCGGAAGCGGTAACGCTCGGAACTGTGTATCTCGAAAGATTTGTCGTTCCCTTTGAAATCGTCTTGGTAAGCACGTCGCCGCACTCTTCGCAGATGCGCTCGTACTTGCCGACCTCTGTTTCGGTAGGAATCTTGGTAATAAAGTATTCACCCGAATACTCGTGGTCAAGCTTTTCTATTTCTTCATAAACGTACTTGTCGCAGCGCTCGCATCTTCCGCGGAGCTTGCCCTCCTCGTCGCAGGTCGCCTCAACGACAGTCTTCCACGCGCCGGTTCCCGTTTTGGGAACGTCGTGGCCGAGTGCCTTTGAGGTTGTGGCTGCAGTTTTTGAATAGTCGCAGCGAGTACACTTGGTTATATACTTTCCGCTCTCGGTACAGGTAGGTCCGCCCGTTTTTACAAGGTCGTGTCCGAGTGCCTCATCCGACTTGTGGTCATACGCGCCGCAGCGGGAGCATTTGTACGTCGTTTCGCCCTTTTTGGTGCAGGTAGCAGACGTGCTGACAAACACAAAGGTGCAGCCCGCGGGAACTTTTTCACTTACCGTTTCCTTGCACTTTGTGCAGGCGAGAACTCTCGTGCCGCCCTCCGTACACGTTGCATTATTGGACTTTTCCGTATAGTTATGTCCCTCTGCGGGGAGAACTTCAAGAACGTCAACAAGCTTACAACGGGAGCAGGTGCGGGATTTCTGACCGTTTTCGGAGCAGGTTGCTTTAACGGTCTTGGGGTTTCCCCACTTGTGAGTGCCGTTTGTGCTGAGCGCCTTTACCGTTTCAATCTTCTGCTTTTCGCAGATTGTACACTTGTAGGTTACGCTGCCCGCCTTGTCACAGCTTGCCGCAACCTCGGATATTTCTTTCCAGTTATGTTCACACTCGGCAGCCATAACGCCTGTTGCAAGCAAAGCGGCAAACAAAGCCGAGCAGAAAAATACTATAAGCCTGTTTTTCATATTGAACCTCCAGATATATATATCTTGTGCATTTTACATCTTTATCTTACTATATATGGGGAAAACTGTCAATATTTATTACTGCTTATGCACTAAAATTTCACATTTCTCATCTCCGTTTGACACGCTGACGAGGTTTGCGCCCGTTTTCAGTGCGAGTGTTATCGAATAATTTCCGTCCTTATCGCGTCTCGGGGTGATTCCGTTAACGCTTATCGGGAATGCGAGGTTGCTCTTTCCAAGGATAAGAATCGTGTCGGAAGAGGTGACGTCACCGTTTTCATAGCTGTCAACGGTTAGCGATGTACTGTCGTTAAGATAATCGCAGTAGGCGATATCAGGCTCAAAAAGAACCGCCGTTTCGGCAAGCACGCCACCGTCGTTTTCTCTTAGCGCATCGTAGCCGTAATACAGACTTCCCCGATAGGAATAAAGCTCTCTTGCATACTCTACCTGTCGGCTGAGCTCCCCGCTCTTCATTCCCCCGTCGGAATATCTGTACGCCCCGTGATTTATGTAGAGGGTGACGCCCGTACCGTCAAGCGCTCTGCTCCACCAATCCGCAAGGCCGGCAAACGGTGCCGCCGCCGTTTCAAACGTCCAGTAAAGCTGCGGCGCGATATAGTCGACGTAGCCGCCCTGCGCCCAGGCAAGCGCGTCGCAGTAAATTTCATCATATGCCGAAAGTCCGCTTGTCGCACTGCCGCCGTTGTCGCCGGATGCATTTCTCCAGATTCCAAACGGCGAAACGCCGAATTTTATCCCGGAATTAACGCTTTTGACCGCGTCGTAGCTCGCCTTTACGAGCTTGTTTATGTTATCGCGCCGAAAATCCGCAAGGCTGGCAAAATCCTTGCCGTATTCAGCATAGGTCTTTGCATCGTCAAAGGGAACGCCGTCCGTCGGGTACGGATAAAAATAATCGTCGAAAATTATTCCGTCAACGTCATAGTTCTCGCAAATTTCGCGCACTCCACTTGCGACAAGGTCGCGCACTGCGGGAATTCCCGCATCAAAATACAGCTTGCCGTCGGCATATGCCCTCACCCATTCGGGATTTTTGGCGGCAGGGCTTGAAGAATCAAGCTTTGTAACGTCGGTTTGGGGATAGGTCTTGTTGCCGCTCGTCACTCTTAAGGGATTTACCCACGCGTGCAGGCTTATTCCCTTGGCGTGCGCTTCACTCAAAACGTATTCAAGGCAATCAAAGCCGCCGTCGGCACTGACTCCCGCACTCCCCGAAACGAATTCGGACTGCGGGAAAATCTCCGACTTATAAAGCGCGTCTGCCGCGGGGCGAACCTGAAACATTATCGCATTGAAGCCGTTTTTGTCCGCAAATGCAACAATATCCGAAAGCTCCTTTTTGAGTGCCTTTTCGGAAAGTCCCTTCTTTGACGGAAAATTGATGTTGTTTACCGTAGCAATCCATAGTCCGCGCATCTCCTCCTCGCTTTCGGTAAGCGCAAGTGTCGGCACGTACCCCTCGGGCGCAGGCGTGGACATTCCCGTAAGTGCCTCGCCGCCCGAAAAGGTCAGCGCAAGCGGCAAGGCGGGCGAAATCAGCAGAAGTGCCGCGGAAAGATATATTAAAATTTTCACTTTGGTATCGGTCACTTTTTTCGCTCCTTTCCTTTTGGTTTGTCCTATGTATATGAAAAATGCGTGATTTATATGTAACAATATCATTGTATCACAGTCCGCGGCGTTTTTCGACATATATTTATTGCTTTTTACGCCATAAAATGGTACAATAAAGCGAAAGTGAGGGAGCGGGATGAAAAAAGTTAATATTTATACGGACGGAGCCTGCAAGGGCAATCCCGGTCCGGGCGGATACGGCGCAATTTTAGTCTACGGAGCGCACGAAAAGGAATTTTCGGGCGGCGAAGCCGACACCACGAATAACAGAATGGAGCTTCTCGGCGCGATAACCGCGCTTAAAGCGCTGAAAGAGCCATGCGAGGTTACCCTCACCTCCGACTCAAAGTACCTTGTCGATGCGGTGACAAAGGGGTGGGTCTACTCCTGGAAGCAGAAGGGATGGAAAAAGAGTGACGGAAAAAAGGCACTCAATATTGACCTGTGGGAAGAAATTCTCGCTCTGCTTGAAATTCACAAGGTAGAGTTTGTCTGGATAAAGGGCCACGACGGGCACGAATATAACGAAAGATGCGACCGTCTTGCCGTTGCCGAGGCTGAAAAATACGTTTAACAAGAATAAAATGTCCCCCTGTGCCATATTTTTTAGTAAGTACGGCTAAAAGGGGGATTTTTTATGTTTGTCCGTTCAATAAAAATGAGTACGGTACGGCTTGTTTCAATAGCGGCAATTGCTCTTATCGCAACGCTTGCGCTTATTATCTTCATTCCGTCAGGTGATTCTTCAGCGGTGTCGGCAAACGTTGAAACGTCAAGCGAAATCCGCTTTGACAAAATCAAAACCGACGAAGACAGAATCGCGTTTCTCGCAAAATACGGCTACACTGTCGAAGCAACGCCGATAGAAACCGTTGAAGTCACAATTCCAAAGGAATTTGACAAGGTTTTTTCCGCATACAACGAGCTGCAGAAGGCTGAAGGACTTGACCTCGGTCGCTATAAGGGCAAAAAACTGACGCGCTACACCTATAAGGTTACAAATTACCCGTCTTACGACGGCGACGTGTATGCAAGCCTTTTGATTTACAAAAACAAGGTTGTCGGCGGAGACGTTTGCTCCGCAAGTCCGAGCGGCTTTGCCCACGGCCTTAAAAAAGAGTGAAGAATGAATAATGAATAATGAATAATTAATAATTAATAATTAATGAACAAAAAAGTTCAAACTATTCGTTTGAACTTTTTTTATTTTCACGTTGCTTTTTAACGCGCTCCTTGAACGCGTTTTTTCTCTTTTCGGATTTTGCAAGAACCGCCTCGTAATGCTCGCTTGCTTCTCTCGAGCCTTTATAGACGTTTCTCACTGCGCTGAGCGTTTCACCATCCGCGCGGGAGAACTTGATTCTGCCCATAAATTCTCCGTGATCGTCGCATTTTGCAACCGAAACGTAGAAATTTCCGCCCTTGGTCACCCATTTCGCGGTTTCGAGCGCGCGACGGCACACAGGACAGGGGATCTCTGCAAGATGCTTATCCAAAAACGCCATTCGCTTGTTCTGATACGGGTAAAAACTGTCGGTCGCAAGCGGATGCTCCCAGAGTGCGCCAACCGTTCCGCCGCCGTAGGTGGCAATTCCGCCCTCTACGTCAAGTCGCTTTGCAACAAGCGCGGTATGATACGCATCGTGAAGCGCATCGTGCGCCTCGAGTTCGGGAACTATGCCGAAATGCTCGAGCGCAAACGCGAGCGAACGCTGATTCTTCTCCCCGTCGGTCTGCTTATTGAAAATAGTCTGCAGATTGAATGAGCTTTCGCAAATCTCGGTACCGAGTCCCCACGCGATAAGATTCTGCCTGAGTATCGGTACGTCGTCAAATCCCCAGGTAAGAAGCGTCGGGTTTTCACCGCAGAACATATCAAACTGCGCGAAAACCGCAGGAAACTCGTCCGCCTCCATAAGTTCTTCCTTGGTTATTCCCGTAAGCTCCCTGACGCGTTTATTGAGCCTTTTATAAAAATGCGGCTTTACGCAAAGCGAAAAGGTAGCGTCTATTTCGAAATTTTCATCAAGCCTCACTGCGCCTATCTGCATTATCTCGCCTGACAGCTTTACGCCGTTTTTCTCCTGACGGGGCTGAGCCGCGCACATTGGCTGATTCCATTCCATATCGAAAACGATATATGCCATTTTTTCCTCACTGATTTTTAATACATTGACTATTATACACTATTTTTTTCTGCAGTTCTACCCCTTTTTAATGTTTTTATACTTCTTTGCATAAAATTATGTGGGAGGGAAACAAATGAACAGAGCAAAACGTTATTTTATGAACGCGATTATACTAAGCGCGTGTACACTTCTTATGCGAACGGTGGCGGTTGCCTTCAACGCCTTCTGCGTAAACAAGGTCGGCAGTGAGGGGATGGGGCTTTTCTCGCTTGTGATGAGCGTTTACACCTTTGCCGTTACCGTTGCGACGTCGGGGGTAAACCTCGCGTCAACCCGACTCACTGCCCTTTACTACGGCAAAAATCAGGGCAAAAGCGTGAAAAGTGCCATGCGCAAATGCTTTCTCTACTCTTTTGCCTTTGGCACTGCGGCAAGCATTTTACTTTATATTTTCTCGGACTTTGCGGCAAAACATTTTCTTTGTGAGGCGCGCGCGGGAACCTCCCTTCGCGCACTCTCCCTTTCCCTCCTTCCGCTATCCTTATGCTCGGCTATTTCGGGCTATTTCAGCGCGGTAAGACGGGTCTATAAAAACGCGGTTTCTCAGGTGCTTGAGCAAACGGTAAAAATTCTTTCCTGCACGTTCCTTTTGGCCGCGCTTTTGCCGCGCGGAATCGAGTTCGCCTGCCTTGCACTCGTTCTCGGCGGCACGTTAAGCGAGCTTTTTTCTTTTATTCTTCAGGCGCTTTCCTATTTTCTCGACGCAAAAAATCTCGTCGGCGACGGCGAAAAGGTATCTTTCGGCACGGTTGCAAAAATTTCGCTTCCCGTTGCTCTTTCCGCGTACGTGCGCTCGGGACTCGTCACTCTTGAGCACGTTCTGATCCCGATAGGGCTTTCTGCCTTCGGCGATGAGGCAGCTCTTGCCACCTACGGAACGGTAAGCGCAGTGGCTCTGCCGATCGTACTCTACCCCTCCGCCTTTGTCGGCGCGTTTTCGGGACAGATTATCCCCGAAATAACCGAGTTTGACGCCGCCAAAAACAAAAAAGAGGTGGCGTATATCGCATCCCGTGCTTTTTTCGTAACCGAATTCTTCTCTTTTTTGGCGGCGGGAATGTTCTCGGTATTTTCATTCGACCTTTGCTACGTCATTTACGGCTCCCATGATGCGGCGGAGTACCTCCGCGCGCTTGCCCCGCTCGTTCCGATTATGTTTCTCGACACGGTGACCGACTCGATTTTAAAGGGGCTTGGCAAGCAGTTTTACACAATGTGTGTAAACATCGCAGATGCGGCGGTAAGCGTGCTTCTCGTATGGCTGCTCGTTCCGCGTATGGGGATTTACGGATACGTGGCGGTGCTCTACGTATCAGAATGCGTTAACACGGTTTTCAGCATTGGCAAGCTGCTTTCGCTCACCGACCTTAAAATCAGCCTTAAAAAAACCGTTTTTCTCCCCCTGCTCTCCACCGTTGGAAGCGCGAACATACTCTTCCTCGCTTTTTCGTTTTTTCTCCCCGAGATAAACGCCTTTACACTGATTTTCAAATGCATATGCTACGTGACTTTGTATTTTGCGACGTCTTTCCTCTTCGGCACGCTCACAAAAGAGGAAATAAACTGGATAAAAGGCGTTGTAAAGAGGTAAATTAATGGTTATGAGAACACAAAACCCAACAAATGCGGTAGGGGACGGCGCCCTCGACGTCCCGTTTTTGCAAGGGTTCGCGGGCTGTCGAAGGCGCCAGCCCCTACATTGTCATTGACATAGATGCTCTGCTAAACAATAATTTACGGTAAAAATCAGCGATGATTGAACAAAAGCAAAAACGGTTTCGCCGATATTTTACCAAAATCGATGCGCCACGCGCATCGAGGCGAAATCAACCGCGCGACAGAACAGAAGTCACCACCCTGAGACTTCGTCGCGAGTAACTTTAATCTATCATAGCATACAAAAAAGACTGCCCGAAGGCAGTCTTTTTGTTTTGAATTATTCAGCGTCGTCAATAACCTTGATTACGTAAAGAATTACGTTGCCGTCCTTCTTTTCAAAGCGTCCGCATGCATAGAGGTTGATTTCTGCAGATGCAGCATCCTCAAAGTAGGTACCGTTCTTTTCTGCAACGAGAATAGGCTGGCCTGCGGTTTCGATAATGTAGTTGTTGAGCTTGCCGCTTTCAGGGCTGGAAACAGCCATGGTCTGGTTAAGACCTGTAAGTGCATACTCATAACCCTTATCGTTATCGGAATTGAGTTTCACGGTATTTACCTTCTTGAGGTAAGCGGGAACCTCGTCCTCGCCGAGAACGTAAGCCATATCGTTGATATCATACTTTTCAAGGTCAATGTCGGAAAGGTTGATGGTTGCAAGCATAATATCGATGTAGTTTACAGCATCCTTTGCGTTGAGAACGATATCGTCGTCTTCATTTTCAAAGGTGATGGAGATAGACTCCTCGTCAACAAAGTCAACAGTGCTCATATCAACTGCGAAGAAGTCCTTATCCTCGTCGTCAAGACCGTTAATAGCCTCGAGGAGTGCTGCGTCAAGACCCTCTGTATAGTAGCCGAGAGAGTCAGCTGTCTTGAGAACGATCTTGCCTGCGGTAAAGCCTGTGTCAACGTCGGTATCGTTAAGAGAATCTACGGTGAAATCAATAGTGGGAACAACTTCAAAGGACTTGAGGTTGAAGAGGTTTTCAAACGTGATGGTATAAGTACCGTCGTCATTTGCTTCAACGCTTGCGCTGGAGTCAGCGAGTGCTACGTAGTAAGCATCCTCAACGTCAACTGCATCTGCCCAGTCCGCAACGGTAAGATCGTTACCGTTAACGTCGGTAGAAGCGCCGTTAAGCTGGAATACGATGAGGGTGTTGGTAGCGGTATAGAAACGACCTGCACCCTTGATGGTATTCTTTTCACCCTGAATACCGGTACGTACGCCAACGTTACCCTCTGCATCGATAACAACTACTACAGAGTCTCCGTTGAGTGTCTTGCGGGCTGCGTTTACTGCAGCATCCTTGGTTGCCTTAATCTTGTTGGTAACGGGCTTTGTATCGGAGAAGTAAAGACCGCTGCCCTCGGTACCGTAGTCGATATAGTCATCATTGATAGCCGCAACAGTGTGCTTGCCGCTGCCGCTTTCACGTACCATTACGATACCTGCATCAAGAACTGTAAGTGCCTCTTCAAGAACGTCAAGGTTCTTGTATGATTCGTCGAAAATAGCATAGTTTTCGAAGTGCTCAGCGAGATCCTCTCTCTGTGCATATTCGTCTTCCTTAGCATCGTACGCGCCAAAATCAACAGCTTCGATGGTTTCAAGCGCCCACTCACCGGTAGTGGTGTTAAGAACTGCAACCTTAACGTCGCCGCGCTGGTCAACGTATACGCCGAGGGTATCTTCTACTTCCTCTTCATAGTCCTCAACGTCCATATCGAGAAGCTTTGCCATAACCTCGGAGTCGGTAGAAATAATGAGATACTTATGCTTTGCATCCTTGGTGTTATCAACCTTGGTGGTGAAAATTACGTTCTCACCCTCGAGGATGTAGTGAACGTTGTTAAGTCCTGCCTCGAGCTTGTCAAGATAATCGGTCTCGATCCTGTCGTAGTCGGCAACGTCGGGAAGATTGCTGGTATACGCACCTGCAAAGCCAAGATTGTAGTTGGTGCCGCCAATCTTGACGGTTCCCTTGCTTGAGCTGTAGGAGGTAAGTCTGCCGGTCTGAGTGCCGCCGCAGTTGTAAGCGATTGTAAGGATGTTATCGAGCTCGTTGTAGTAATAGAATACGAAGTCGTGAGTAGCAACGTCCTCGCCATCAACGGTTACGTTAACGGAGAGCTCGCCTGCCTTCTTGGAAACGCTCTTGGTATCCTTGTCAATCTTAACGCCGTTCTTACCGAGAGTATACTCAACAAAGTCGGTATCAATGCCCGCGTGGTTCTTGTAGGAAATGCCTGGGGTGTACTTAGCCATGGTTACAACGCTCATAGCCGCGCCGCTCGGCTGGTAAACTATGCTGCGCTCTGCAAAGCGGCCAAAGGTAAAGGGCGTATAAAGGATGTAGAGGGTCTCGTCGCCGGTCTCCTCGTCGGTTACAACAGAATATTCAACCGCGCCGTAGGAGTTTTCGCCGATATAGCCGTCTTCCTTGTCCCAGAGAAGGTTGCCGGTGAATGCAGTGTAAGCATCGCCGTCATCGCTTTCCCAGCCGTTCTCGGTGAATACGCGGATGTCGTAAGAGTAGTCCTCGCTCTTGTACTTCTGTCCGTCAAGCTCAACGTAAGCAATTTCATCTTCGTCCATAACGCACTTGATAGTACCGTCAGAACCGATGTTAGCAACGTAGCTTGTAGGAAGAAGGTCGGTGAATACAACGTTTGCCTCGCTGAGTTCGGGATCAACGTTGTACTTATCAAAGAAGTCAGCCGCAGCACAGTCTACAAAGATTGTGATGGGAAGACCGAGGAAGTAGGACTTGGGAGTGAAGTCGTCAATACCAAGGTCGTCAGCATTGAATTCAATCTCTTCGCCGTCAACGTCAACAACAACGGTGTCCATATCGGAAGCCTTTGCACCGTCGATAAAGTCAACAACTACGCCGGAGAAGTCGCCCTGAGCGAACTTGGAGCGCTCAAGGAAGTT
>JAFYPS010000165.1 GCA_017547395.1 Clostridia bacterium | reverse complement strand
GCAAAGAATTTCCGCAGCAATTTCCGACGCTCTTGCCAAAAACGGTGAGAACGAATTTCTTGCAAGACAGATTTCACTTTTGCCAAGTGCTAAGTTTTCTACTATCGACAGTTTTTATCTCTCACTTGTAAGAGAAAACTACGCCGCTTTAGGACTCTCTCCCTCTTTCAGGATAGCAGATACGGGCGAAGCGGAGCTTATCGAGCGTGAAACTATGGAACGGCTGATAGATGACTGCTACGACAACCCCGAAAGTAAAATCTGCGGCGGTCCGGACGGCTTTGCAAACCTTGTCGACATTCTTGTCGGCGGCGGCAGTGACCGCGGTTTGTGCGACACGTTGCTCTCTCTTTACAAAACGGTCAGCTCCTATCCTAAAGGCGCTTTGGCGTTAAACGAAGCGGCGGCTACCATCCGCGAATATGCGTCGCTCGATTTCTTTGACTGCCCATACGGTCAAAGAATTAAAGAGCATCTCGAAAATATGATTTCCTATTTCAAGACCGCCTATATCGCCGCTATGAGCGCAATGGAAACCCATGCCGAACTTGCAGTGACCTATTATATAACCTTTTCGGAGGATTTTCCGAAAATTCTTAATGCTGAAAAAACACTGAATGAAGGATATATCGAGGGAAGAGCCGCTATTATGGATATCGACTTTCCGAAAATCAAAACCTATCGCGGAGAAAAAAACGACTTTGTTCTCAGGGTTAAAAGAATCCGCGATGACTTCAAAAAGGCTATAAAAGATACAAAAGCAAAATATCTCTTTGCAAACTTCTCGGAAATAAGAGCAAATATGCTCACTTCTGCGGGAGTTTGCGCAGCGCTGGGAGACCTTTTGGCGGAATATGAAAAGAAGCTCGAAGCAGAGAAAAAAAGAAGAAATCTCTGCACGTTCTCTGACCTCAGCCGATATTCTCTCCGTCTGCTTGTTGACGAATACGGCAACGACACGCCTTTTGCACACGAGCAGAAAAAGCTCTACGATGCAATATATATTGATGAATATCAAGACGTAAACGCCGTGCAGAACCGCATTTTTGAAGCTATCTCGACTCCTCGGAACCGATTTATGGTCGGCGACATAAAGCAAAGCATTTACTCCTTCCGTGGAGCGGAACCGTCTATTTTTTCTTATCTGCGACACTGCTATCCCGACATCAATAATTCCGAAGGCAGCGAAAATGCAACAATATTTATGAGCCATAATTTCCGCTGCAACAAAGAAATAATAGACTTTACAAACGAAGTCTGCAATTACCTTATGCCGCTTATCTCTCCCGATATGCATTATAGTGAAGAAGATGCGCTGATATACGGCAAGGAAAACAAGAGCGATCAAAAAATTCCCGTAACCGTTGCGGTGGTAGAAAAACCGCCAAAAGGCAGCGATGACGAAGGCAAAAATACCGAAGCCGCCTTTATCGCAGACAAAATCTACGAATTGATTCACGGCGGTACAAAGGATGACGGCTCACCGATTACCCCTGACGATATCGCAATACTTATGCGTTCGCCAAAAACCAAAGCAGACACCTTTGCCGCGGCTCTGAATGCACGCGGAATTCCCGTTTATGCCGCTACAGACGAAAATCTTCTTTTGAAGAACGAAGTTGAAATTGTACGCAATTTTATAAGCGCACTTGACAACCCGCGCCGTGATATTTCTCTTGCAGGCGCACTTTTGTCTCCGCTTTGCCACGTAGACGCTACGTATCTCGCGAGCATAAGAAACAGCCGCAGCGACTGCAGACTTATAACAACCGTGCGGACTCATACGTCCGACAACGACGAAAACGGGCATAAGCTGAAAGCATTTGTCGAAAAGCTTGAAAGTTTTCGTAAAATGGCAAGATTTATGAACGCCGGAGAACTTATTGATGCTATATATGCAGATATGTCTATTCCTTCCGTTCTTGGTGGAAAAAGCATACTCAGGCGCGCAAATCTTGAAAAATTCAGGCAGATAGCATATGCATATTCCTCTTCGACGGGTGCCTCCCTTTCCTCTTTTTTGCGCTATCTCAGAAGCATCGAAAACAGCGGAACGGTAATTACCGCGGCAAAAGCAGGCGAAGAAACAAGAGGTGCGGTACGTATTATGAGCGTGCACAAATCAAAGGGTCTTGAGTTCCCCGTTGTGTTCTATGCAAATACCCATACGCCGTACAATCTCTCGGACAAAAACGCATCCCCACTTTATACCAACGCCGCAGGCTTCGGTATGCGACTCAGGGACGAAAGCGGATTTTGCTCATATGACACAATGCTTCGCAAATCGGTTGCGCTCTCGAAGGAACGTGCCGACAAAGAAGAGGAGCTTCGTATGCTTTACGTTGCGCTCACTCGCGCGAGGGAAAGACTTTTCGTCACTGCAATGCACTCTTCTCCCGACAAGCTTTTTGTAGACGCTTCATTTGAACGTGCCTGCTCTTCGCCATATCTTGCGCTTTCAAAAAGATGCCATCTTGAACTTATTCTGCTTGCGCTCGGAAGTGATAACGGCGACTGCTACGGCTATGAAATAATCCCGTATAAAAAGCTTGAAGCAACAGCGGAGGAAAGTCATAGCAAGGCAATCGGTATTTCGGAATGCATAGGCGAAACCGAAGAGCTTCTTGCAAAGCGTTTTTCATACGTATATCCGCATATGGCAAGGACAAAAATTCCTGCAAAATTCTCGATTTCACGGCTTTATCCCGACATTATTGACGATGAGGTGCTTGAAATATCAGTCGGCGAAAGGCCTCTTCCCAAAGCTGAAATTGCTCCAAAGTTTATCAGGTCCGAAGATAGCCTCGGCGCAAAGAAAGGTACCGCGACTCACCTTTTTATGCAGTTTTTTGACTTTGACAATGCTGTAAAAAACGGTGCCGAAGCGGAGCTTTGCCGACTTGTAGAAAAGCGTTTTATCACAGAAGACGACGCAAAGCTTGTAAACCTTGATGAAGTGAAAGTATTTCTTTCCTCCAAAATATTTGACAGAATGAGAAATGCAAA
This sequence comes from Clostridia bacterium, assembly GCA_017547395.1. The sequence goes on along the minus strand of JAFYPS010000165.1, from coordinate 845 downwards.
AAAGATCTTCCGTGAACAGCGCTTCAATCTCTACTTGCCGGCAGCGGAATTCACTGCGGACAACGAGCTTAAAGAGGAGTTGAAAGAAGAACGTATTCTCGTTCAGGGTGTTATTGACTGTTTCTTCTATGATGATGACGGTGAAATCGTTCTCGTCGACTACAAAACCGACCGCGTGCCAAAGGACAAAAAAGCCGCAGAGTACAAGCTTAAAAGTGCGTACTCGGAACAACTCGGCTACTATGCGCGCGCTATCGAAGAAATATGCGGTAAACCGCCAAAATCGAAACTCATCTTTTCACTTGCGCTCGGAGAAGCAATTCTTATATGATTTTCAACAAAATTCACCTTCAATCGTCTATATTTTGTAACTTTCAATATTGCTTTTTCCACCGCGTTACAGTATAATATTCTTGTACATTATTATATCGAGGTATAAACTAATGACTAACGAAAAACTTCAGCTCTTAACCGAAAAGGCTAAGCTCGTTCGCCGTGGCATAATCGAGTCCACTCATTCTGCAGGCTGCGGACATCCGGGCGGCTCTCTGTCGGTAACAGACATTCTCACATATCTCTATTTCGCAGAGATGAACATCGACGAAAAGAACCCTAAAATGGCAAATCGCGACCGTTTTGTTCTCTCCAAGGGACATGCGGCTCCCGCACTTTACTCCGTTCTCGCTAACCGCGGTTTCTTCCCTGTTGAAGACCTTAAGACTCTCCGCAAAACCACAAGCTACCTTCAGGGTCACCCGGATATGAAGGGTATCCCCGGCGTTGATATGACCACAGGCTCTCTCGGTCTTGGTATTTCAGGCGCTTGCGGTATCGCGCTTGCAGGT
>JAFYPS010000164.1 GCA_017547395.1 Clostridia bacterium | reverse complement strand
TTCACGCCCGAGCGAGCGATAAGTCTTGCATATTTTCTTAAAACAGTTGCTTTCATAATTTTCTCCTTTTTGGGAAGCTTTTTGAAAAAAGCTCCCCAAACCCCGCAAAAACTTTTGTGAAAAGTAAAAATCTGTATTATTTTTCTTTTTCAAAAATTTTTGAAAGGGTGTGGGAAAACTTTTTATAAAAAGTTTTCCTGCATAGTTTATTCTTACTTGCCCGTTGAGCCAAATCCGCCTTTGCGCACACCGTCTGCATCATCGTCAACGGTTATTCCGTACTCAACGAAAATTCCCTGAGCAAAAGCGTCGCCCGCACCGAGAGTCAACGTTTTTCCCTCGTTAGAGTCGTTGGTTATTTTAATAAATATATGTCCGTCATTTTCGGCATAATAATAGTCGCCGTCAATAATTCCGACGGTGTTGTTAAGCTGAACGCGGTACTTGAAACCAAGTCCGCTTCTCGGATAGATTTTAAGCACCCATCCGTCCTCCATTTTAACGCGGATACCCGTAGGAATCTTAATTGTTTCACCGGGGGCAAGCGTAAAGCCGACAGGGGTACAGAAATCGTATCCCGCACTGCCCGTGGTTGCGCGGCGCGGAAGCTTTATTTCGTCATAGAGCGCGCTCCCGTCCTTGCCGAAAGCATCGAGAAAGCCCTCGTTAAAGCGCTCTTGGGACACCTTTTCAAACTTAGCAATTCTTTTCATATTCAGCTCCAATTATATGATAAATTCAAGACAGACCTCGCATACCTTTTTAAGATATGCACTGTCGAAATTTTTAAACCCGTAAAGCGAAACGTCCGGCGAAGAAAGCATAAGCGATATGCTCTTTTTGTCGGCGTTTTCTGAAAATTGGGGCATATATCCGTTTTCGGTGGCAATTTCGTAAAGCATTGTCAATGCATAAGGCTCATCGGTACAGTCCGACCCGTCGGATTCGACAAAAAGACGGACACTGCCGAAATACTCCTCGACACCGATATAAACCGTTTTGCCCTCGTGGCACATAGCGCGCACCATAAACGTAAGGCTGAGCAAAAGTGCCGAAACCGAAGCAGTGATGCAAATATTCTTACCGAGTGCGCGTAGCGCAATATTCACTCCCGTCTCTTTGACGGATGGAGCCGCGGTTTTTGCAAAAATTTTTGCAACCTCGTTAAGTGAAATTTCAGTTTTGCGGCTTCCTTTATCAAAGGCACCGTACAAAAATTCCGCATACCCGCAAGCGCCGTCGCCAAGCCTTTCGGCAAGGCTCTCGAAATCCATAAAAAACAACCGTTTTTTGCCAAAAACAAATTCTTCTCTCACAAAAACACGTCTGTTTTGTATCCTGAAAATTCCGCTTTTACTTTCACTGCCCGAAATCGAAGCAAGCAACTCTCTTGCATGCTTTTCTTTTACGGAAAGGCTTTTATAAACAAGTTCTCCGTCCGTATCAGCAATAATGAGTGGCATCAGTCACGCTTTATTTCCTCATAGCCGTCGGGGGTGACTGCAAGCGTGTACTCGGTTGCAAACGCCTCGTCACAAAGCGCATCAAAGTCGATTTTCGCCACCTCTGCCGCAACCTTTGCGGCATCGGGACGGGTCTTGGGATGGCGGGGAGTAAATACGGTGCAGCAGTCCTCGTAAGGAAGAATAGAGGTTTCAAAAGTGCCGATTTTACGAGAAATCTTCACGATTTCCTCCTTGTCAAGACCGATACAGGGACGGAAAACGGGGATGTCTACCATTGCATCGGTAACACCGATTGCCTCAAGCGTCTGGCTTGCGACCTGACCGAGGCTCTCACCCGTGATGAGTGCCTGACAGTGACATTCCTTTGCCATACGCTCGGAAAGAACGTACATAAAACGGCGAAGCAAAAGCGTAAAGTAATCCTCGTCACACTTGTTCTTAAGCTCCTCCTGAATGTGAGTGAGCGAAATTACGTGAACGTACATACGGTCGGTGTACTCGGTAAGCTCTTTTGCAAGAGTAAGCACCTTTTCCTTTGCGCGCTCGGAGGTGTACGGAAAGCTCTCAAAATGAAGCGCCTCTACGATCATACCGCGCTTTGCCATCATATATCCCGCAACGGGACTGTCGATTCCTCCCGAGAGGAGAAGAAGACCGCGTCCGCTCGAGCCTATCGGCATACCGCCCGCACCTTCAAGCTGGTCAAAGTGGATGTACGCGCCCTTTTCGCGGATTTCAACGCGTATAGTGCGCTCGGGGTTTTGCACGTTTACCTTTATCCCGCGCACGCTTTCGAGCACGAAACCGCCAACAGCCGCGCATATTTCGGGGGAGCGGAGCGGAAAGGTCTTGTCCGCACGTTTTGCCTCCACCTTAAAGGTCTTTACGCCGACAAGGCGGCGGGGGAGATATTCCTTAACGCATTTTTCAATGCTCTCCATATTCTTTTCGCAGACTGCGGCAACCGCAACGCGATTGAAGCCAGGGAGACGGCGCATACTCTCAAGCATTCCGTCCATATCGCAAAGCTCGCTCTTAGGCTCTACGTAAACCGTGCTCTGACGGTTATACACCGAAAACTCGCCAAAACGCTCGGCTCTCTGCTTTATTCTCTTTACAAGCATCGACTCAAAGCGCATTTTGTTTGCACCTTTAAGCACAAGCTCGCCGTATTTACAAAGTATAACTTCTTTCATTTATCCTCTTACTTCTCCGTTTGATTTTACTATATACTTCACAGTTGTGAGTGCATCAAGTCCCATCGGTCCGCGCGCGTGGAGCTTCTGCGTGGAAATTCCGATTTCCGCACCGTATCCGAACTCGCCGCCGTCGGTAAAGCGCGTAGACGTATTTACGTAAACCGCCGCCGCGTCAACCTTTTTCGTAAAGAGGTCTGCCGCAGTGTCGCAGGAGGTCACAATAGCCTCGCTGTGCTTTGTTCCGTGGGTGTTTATGTGGTCGATAGCCTCTTTTACACCACCTACCACCTTTACCGAAATGATAAGGTCGTTATACTCGGTGAAAAAGTCCTCTTCACTTGCGGGAAGCGCGTTTTTAACGTGCTTTCTTCCCTCCGCGTCGGCGCGGATTTCAACACCGTATTTCTCCATATCCTCAGCAAAAAGCGGTAAAAACTCTGCCGCAATTTCGCTGTCGCAAAGAAGTCCCTCGCAAGCGTTGCAGACCGACGGACGCTGAACCTTGGCATTGACGATTATCTTTCTCGCCATATCAAAGTCGGCTGTCTTTTCAACGTAAATATGGCAGTTGCCCGCACCCGTTTCTATAACGGGTACTTTTGCGTTTTCCACAACGTTTCTGATAAGCCCCTTGCCGCCGCGCGGTATAAGCACGTCAACGTATCCGCGTATGGTCATAAGCGCGTTTGCACCCTCGCGCTCGGTACGTTCAACAAGCAGAACTCCGTCGCGCGGAAGACCGTTTTCACAAAGCGCGTCACATACGAGGTCGCGGATAGCCATACTCGTGGTAATCGCTTCCTTTCCGCCGCGGAGCAGCGCAACGTTACCCGTCTTTATGCAAAGTGCCGCCGCATCAAGCGTGACGTTGGGGCGCGCCTCAAAAATTATCGCGCATACGCCGAGCGGCACCTTTCTTTCGCAGATTTCAATTCCGCTTTCGCGTGTCCATACGCGCTCCTTGCCGAGCGCATCGGGCAGAAGAGTAAGCTCGATAAGCGAATCTGCCATTGCGTTTATACGGCTTTCGCTCAGTGCAAGGCGGTCAAGCATCGTCTTTGGCACGCCGTTTTCGGCGGCGCGGTCAAGGTCGGTTTTGTTTGCTTCAAGCAGTTTTTCCACGTTTTCCGAAAGCTTTTTTGCAAGCGTGGTCAAAACCGCGTTACGCCTTTCAAGCGATGCGCAGGACATCTCTCCGACAGCCGCTGCCGCACGCTTCTCAAGCGAAAGTATGTAATCGTATATTTCCATAGTTTCCTCGTGTAAAATAATGTTTAGAATGTTTTCCACGAACCCCTCATCCGTCGCCTAACGGCGACACCTTCCCCCGAGGGGGAAGGCTCAAAGGCAATGAATACAAGGCTTCCCCCTTGGGGGAGGCATAGTGACGCTTAGCGTCACATTACGGTAAACCGTTGGTGAGGGGTAGCCGCCGCAGCGGCGTTTCCTCTCATAAACATTAATTTATTTTCCTTCGAAATATGTACCTCTTGCGGTACCGTTCATAACGTCGTAAAGAATTTCGGGATTTGTTCCGCAGGCTATCATCATAGGTATGCCCGCTTCGGCTGTCATCTGCGCTGCCATAAGCTTTGCCTGCATACCGCCCGTGCCGCGCTCCGTTCCCGCACCGCCTGCATTCTCTATCATTTCGTCGGTAACCGTTTCTACCCGCTCGATAAGCTTTGCCTGCGGGTTTGTACGCGGGTCGCTGTCGTAATATCCGTCGATATCGGTAAGATTTATAACAATATCCGCGTGGCAGATAACGCCAACACATGCGGAAAGACGGTCGTTTCCGCCAAACTCTATCTCATAGCAGGAAACCGAGTCGTTCTCGTTGATTACGGGTACGCATCCCATTGAAAGAAGCTCCTCAAGAGTTGCCTCGGCGGCAGAGCGACGCGAGGGGCTGTCAACGACGTCCTTTGTTAAGAGAAGCTGTGCCACGGGATGACCGTAGAGCGAAAAAAACTTGCCGTAAAGCTTCATAATCTCATTCTGCCCGATTGCGGCAAGCGCCTGCTTTTCCTTGGTACTTGTAGGTCGGTGAAAGCCGATTCTCGCACATCCCGCACTGACGGCTCCGCTCGACACAAGCACTACCTCGCAACCGCTGTTTTTGATGTCGGACAGAACGCGCGCCAGCGTTTCAATACGGTGAAGATTGAGCTTGCCCGTATCGTGCGTCATTGTAGACGTGCCGATTTTTACAACTATTCTTTTGTATTTATTACCGTTGCTCATTTTTTCGCCTCGCTTTGAAACAGGTAAATTAAGGTTTATGATAATAACACGCAAAAGCTTGGGTAGGGGACGGCACCTTCGACGTCCCGCAAGAACAAAGGCGAAACGGGATGTCCAGGGGGCCATCCCCTACCAATTTGTGCGTTCCAATTTTCGTCACATAAACGTTAATTTATTTTGCAAAAACTATTTAAATTGATATAATAATATAGTATAATAAATTATTATATAGCATTATCAAAAGAATTGCAAGCCGTTTTCCTTTAAAAAGGAGTATGAACCGTTATGAAACAAAAATTCACTATAAAACTTATGGACACTCCCGTTAGCATCGTGAGCGACGAGGGAGAAGAAACCGTTTTAGCCCTTGCGAAAAAGCTTAATGAAAGAGCGCAGAGCGTTCTTTACAAGTCGCGTCAGGTTTCAAAAACCGAGGCGGCGCTTTTCTGCGCGCTTGAATTTTTAAGCGAAGCGGAAAAGGCAAAGGCAAACGCCGACAAGGCAGAGGCACAGCTTGAGCTTTACACCTCGAACCTTGCGCGTATGAGAGCCGAAAACGACCGTCTTTCAAAAAAGCTTGACGAGCTTGAGGCGAAGAGAAAATTATGAGTTTGCCCGAACTTTTAGCACCCGCAGGCTCTTTTCGTGCGCTTGAAGCCGCAATAGATGCAGGGGCAGACGCCGTGTATCTCGGTGGCGAAGCGTTTGGCGCACGCGCTTATGCAAAAAATTTTACACGCGAGGAAATCGCCGAGGCGGCAAAGCTTTCACGCGCGTACGGTGTAAAAACCTACGTAACGCTGAACACGCTTATATACGACCGCGAGATGCGCGACGTGCTTGAATACGCGGCTTTTCTCGAAAACGCGGGGGTTGACGCGCTTATCATCGCAGACGTCGGTGCGGCAAGCCTCATTCACAAATATATTCCCACAATGCGCCTGCACGGTTCCACACAGTTTTCGGGACACAATGCAGAGGCGGCAAAATTCCTTTACGAAAACGGTTTTGAGCGAATGGTTGCGGCTCGTGAGCTTTCAAAAGAAGACCTGACCGCGCTTGTAAAGAATTCGCCAATAGAAATAGAAACCTTTATCCACGGCGCACTGTGTGTTTCGCATAGCGGACAGTGTCTGCTCAGCAGTATGGTCGGAGGCAGAAGCGGCAACCGCGGTATGTGCGCACAGCCCTGCCGTCTCCCCGACAAATTCGGAAAATATCCGCTGAGCCTTAAGGATTTATCAATGGCGTCGCGAATTCCCGAGCTGCTTTCAACGGGCGCGGCATCTCTTAAAATAGAGGGACGAATGAAGTCGCCCGAATACGTTCACGGCGTTGTAAAAATCTATCGCAGACTGCTCGACGAGAGAAGAAACGCAAGTAATGCCGAAAGCCGCGAGCTTGAAGAAATCTTCAGCCGCGACGGTTTTACGACGGGATATTTCGACAGGAAAATCAACTCTTCGATGCTCGGCACACGAAGCGAGGACGCTAAAAAGTCAAGCCGCGAGCTTACACCGTTTGAAAAAATCAGCCGAAAGGTTCCGATTGAAATTTTTGCAGAGCTAAAAGAAAACACCCCTTTTAAAATCACAGTCCGAGGCGAAAAGGGTGAAGTAGTTACGCTTGGCAATATTCCCGAAGCCGCGCACAGCGCGCCGCTTACGAAAGAGGCTCTCGAAAAGAACCTTACAAAGCTCGGAAACACTCCGTTTACAGCGGCAAAATGCGAAACCGACGTTGACGAAGGACTTATCCTCCGCGTAAGCGAAATCAACGCGCTTCGCAGAGAAGCAGTGGAAAAATATTCCTCGCTCGGCGAAAGAGAGCATATTGCACCGAGTGAATTTTCTTATAGGCCCGCCAAAGCTAAAAAAGAAAACGCCGACTCCCGCACCGCGCTTTGTGTGCGCGGGAAAAATCTCCCGAAAGCCGATGAATTTTTCAACTTTTTCGATATGGTTTTTCTCCCGCTTGCAGAATTCCTCAAATGCACCGACGCGCGTGTAAAAGGCGTTGCTTTGCCCGCGGTAATTTTTGAAAGCGAAATCGAAAAGGTTAAAGACAACCTTTCTGCCGCCATAAAAAAAGGTGCGACCCACGCGCTTGTCGGCAACTACGGTCATCTCGCCTTTGCAAAGGAAGCGGGACTTGTTCCCGTAGCTGACACGCGACTTAACGTAACCAATAGCGAAAGCGCTTTCCGCGCGTTTGAAAACGGATTTGACAGCGTTATTCTCTCCCCCGAGCTAACCGCGGCACAGCTCCGCGACATCGGCGGAAGAGTTTCTCACGCGGTATACGGCAGACTGCCCGTAATGCTGCTTGAAAAATGCTTTGCAAAAGAGGTTTCGGGCTGCGAAAGGTGCGAAAATGACCGCGCAGTTTTCACCGACCGCGTAGGAGCAAGGTTCCCCATTCTTCGCGAAGAACCGCACAGAAACGTTCTTTTCAACAGTGTGCCGACTTACGCGCTTGACAAAGCCCCCTTCGGTGCACAGCACTTTATCTTTTCCACCGAAAGCGAAAATGAGATCCTTTCGGTTATTGGAGCCGCAAAAAACAGGCTCGCACCCAAAAACGATATACGGAGAATTAAAGAAAAATGAAAAAATTCTACCTTGCAAGCGCTTCGCCGCGCCGCCGCGAAATCCTTGATATAATGGGAATTACACACACCGTTCTGACCGCTCCCGCAGACGAAAGCGTAGACACGGTGCTTACCCCGAAAGAAGCGGGGGAAATTTTAGCGGCAAGAAAGTCGCTCGCACTCAAAAACCGCCTTGTAAGTGAAGGAAAATTTGACGCCGACACGCTGATTCTCGCGGCAGACACGCTCGTTTATCTTGACGGTGAGCCTCTCGGCAAGCCGCAAAGCGAAAACGACGCGCTTGATATGCTTACCGCACTTTCGGGCAGAGAGCATATCGTTTGCACGGGTACCTGCCTTATACACGGCAGCCGCTCTGTTTCGGCAAGCGAGGTTTCTATCGTCCGTATGCGCGCATTTTCAAGAGAAGAAGCCCTCTCCTACGTTGCAACGGGTGAACCGCTTGACAAAGCGGGAGCATACGGCATTCAGGGAAAAGGTGCAGTACTTGTAGACTCTATTGACGGCGACTTTTTCTCGATAATGGGTCTTTCCCCGAAAACAGTGGCAAAACTTTTGTCCGCACTCGGTCTTGACTATTTCAAATCACTTAGCGAATTTTCAAAGTGAGGAAAAACATAGATGAAATTCGACATCTCCAAAATAAAAGTTTCAAAAAAACTCGGCATTGACCTCGGTACGTCAAACACTCTTATTTACGTGGACGGCAAGGGAATTTCCCTTCAGGAGCCGTCTGTCGCGGCGGTTAACAGCCGCACGATGGCAGTGCTTGAGGTAGGCGACGCGGCAAGCCTTATGGTAGGCAAAACCGCAGGCGAACAGCTCGCCTTTCGCCCAATCAAGGACGGCGTTATCGCAGACTACGACGTTACCGTTGCTATGCTTGCAAAATTTATCCGCAAAATGACGGGGCCCCTCCTCTTCAACCGTCCGAAGGTTGCAATGTGCGTTCCCCACGGGGTTACGGGCGTTGACCGCCGCGCGTTTGAAGATGCGGCGCTCGAGGCAGGCGCGAGAAGCGTTACGCTTATCGAAAAGCCTATTGCCGCAGCTCTTGGCGCAGGCGTAAAAATCGGTGCGCCTCGCGGCTCGTTTATCATCGACATCGGCGGCGGTACTACCGAGGTTGCAACAGTCAGTCTCGGCGCAATAGTTACGTCAAACTCCATCCGCGTTGCAGGTAACCGTCTTGACGAGGCTATAATGATGTACATCAAACGTCGTTACAACGTTTCGGTCAGCCCCAAGACTGCCGAAATGCTGAAGCTCCGCATCGGCTCGGTTCATCCGCAGGCGGATGCGGGCAGTATGGAGGTGCGCGGCAAGAACCTTGCAAGCGGTCTCCCCGCGCTTCTCACCGTTTCCTCGGGCGAGGTGCGCGATGCAATGAGCGACCAGATAGAGCAGATTCTCGACTGCATTCGCTCGGTACTTGAGAAAACTCCACCGGAGCTTTGTGCCGACATCTATGACCGCGGCATAATTTTAACGGGCGGTTGCGCAAATCTCCGCGGCTTTGCGGGACTTTTGCAGCAGATTACGGGAATTCGCGTTACGCTTGCGGAAAAGCCGCTTCAATGCTCGGCAATCGGTCTTGGCAAGTTTATTGAAAACCCCGAAAGATATCCTTATCTCACACAGTTCAAAGCAAGATAAAGCGGCAGACACCTTCTGATTTTACCTGAAGAAAGGAGAAATATATGAACGGCTTTTTTAAGAGTAAGACTTTTTTCGTTCTTATAACTCTTGTAATACTGCTCGGCGGAGTGCCTGCCATCCTCTCTGCGATGGGTCAGGGAAACTTTGTTAAAGACGTTTGTATGGCTGTTGTCACCCCCGCACTTGAGGGCGCACACGCTGTAGGACGCGGAATTCGCGGATTTTACGAATATTTCTCCGAGTTTGACAGACTACGTGAGGAAAACAAAGCTCTTGCAGAGCGCGTAAACGAGCTTGAATCCCTTATTTACGACGCCGAGCTTCTTGAAGAGGAAAACGAATGGATGCGCCGCTATCTCGGAGCAAAGCGCGCAAACACCGACTTTGTTTTCTGTGATGCGAACGTTATCGGCAGTGACGGCGGCTTTGTATCCTCGTTTACCCTCGACCGCGGCTCGACTTCGGGCATCAAAGAGGGTATGCCCGTTGTTACCGAGGTCGGCGTTGTAGGAAGAGTTACCGAGGTCGGTCTCACCTTCTGCCGCGTTTCGACAATTATAAACTACGATTCTTCAGTCGGAGCATACGATGACAGAAGCGGTGCGCTCGGACTTGTAAACGGCGACTTTGATCTCCGCCGCGACGGCCTTTGCCGCCTTGAGTATCTCCGTTTTGACGCGGATATCGAAATCGGAGACAAAATCTATTCAAGCGGCCTCGGAAGCGTTTATCCGCGCGGACTTTACATCGGAGAAATCACGGATATTACGGGCGACGAGTATAATCACACGAAAATCGCGGTGATAAAGCCCGCCGCATCGCTCGACCGTCTCACAAAGGTTATGATTATGACCGACTACAGCGTAAGCGTAGAGGAGGAAAACTGATATGCTCCTTTCTGTGCGCAGTCAGCCGATAGTAAAGTCGGTTTTGTATGCTGTTCTTTCACTTTTTTCGCTCTGCTTTTCAGCGGCGTTCTTCCCCGCGCTCGGCGGAGACTCGGGCACCCCGTTTTTGTCGGTGGCGATAGTTGCCGCACTCACGGTCAGGGAGGGCATCCGCTACGGAAGTGTTTTTGCGGCCGTCCTCGGTGCGCTTGAGGCGTTTGTTTTCGGCAACAGCCCGCTCGTTTTTATGCTCTTCTATCTCGGATTTGCATTCCTTTGCACAAGTCTCTCGGGCAGCTTCTTTTCGGGTGGATTTTTGCCGTGGGCGCTCTTTACTCTCGGCGGAATTCTGCTTCACGCGGCGCTTGGCCTCTTTGCACCCGTTGCAAACTGGCAGGTATCCGCGTTTAAGCTTCTCTCAAGCGGAGCTTTGCAAAGTATACTTCTATCGGCTCTGTTTTCTCTGCCGATTTACTGGATTGTTTCAAAGATTAAGAAAAAAACAGAGTAAAGCGGTTGCAAAACCGTTCAAAAAGTTTTATTTGTATGAATTATTGTTTAGCAGAGCATCTATGTCAATGACAATGTAGGGGCTGGCGCCTTCGACAGCCCGCGAACCCTTGCAAAAACGGGACGTCGAGGGCGCCGTCCCCTACCGCATTTGTTGGGTTTTGTGTTCTCATAAACATTAATTTACTAAAGGAGGTACAATATGCGAAAATTTCATATTTCCGCAAGGATGGCGGCGCTTGGCATATTGTTCATCCTTGTTATTCTCTTCTACCTCGTGACGCTCGTCAATCTGCAGATTACGGGACTTGACTATTACGGCATAATCAGCGAGGAAACAAACACGCGCTACGTTACCATCACCGCAAAGCGCGGCGAAATCTACGACAGAAACGGAAAGCCCCTCGTTATCAATACGGAAAACCACAATATCAGCCTTGAATACGGTGCAATGCCAAAGGGAAAGGCACAGTTCAACGAAGTAATTTTAAATACTCTTAGCGCTATAGAAAACGGCGGTGGAAAGAACAACCTCACAACTCCCGTTTTCCCCTTTGACGGAAGCTACCCTTCGTATACGAAAAATGCGGATTTCTTCTCAAGCCCCACAAACGTCCGAAAATTCGAATCGCTCTTTAGGCGTCTTGAATTTGACGAAGAGCCTTCCACAGAGGAATTTATAAATTTCCTTCGCGTACGCTACGGGCTTGCAACCTACTCAAGAAAAACGGGAATCTACACCGATACGGACGGCTACTCGGCAGAAGAGGCTGACATACTGATGCGCATACGCTTTGATATGGAATATATGCAGTTCAGCCGCGTAGAGCCGTACACCCTTGCAACAAACGTTTCGCTTGAAACGCTCACTTTCATCAAAGAGCTTTCGATAAATCAGGTTATCATCACCGAGGAAGCGGCGCGCACCTACGTTTACGACGGTTATGCATCGCACATTCTCGGTCATATCGGCAAAATTCAGGCGGAAAACGCCGAATACTACAAGGATAAAGGCTACAGCGGCGATGCACACGTAGGAATTACGGGCATTGAAAAGGTGTACGAGGACTACCTCCACGGCAGTGACGGCACTCTTGAAATAGTCGAGGATGCATACGGAAACATCATCTCCGAAACGGTAGTGAAAGAACCGATCCCCGGCAACGACGTGTACCTGACTATCGACATCGACCTGCAGATTACCGCAGAAGATGCCCTTGCGGACAACATTGTCTACATTCACCAGCGCGCCGCACTCGAAAAAGACGAGTTTGACGGCGAGGACGCAAACAGTGGCGCAGTAGTTGCCGCTGACCCGTCAACGGGTGAGATTTTAGCAATTGCATCATACCCGACCTTCAAGCTGTCCGACTACACCGAAAACTATAACGAATACGCGGCAAACGAACTTAAGCCTCTTCTCAACCGCGCACTTATGGGTACGTACGCCCCCGGCTCAACCTTTAAGCCCGGCGTTGCGGCGGCGGCTCTTCAGGAAGGCGTTATCAGCGTTAACACCATTATCGTTGACCGCGGCGCGTATGACTTTGGCGACTACCACCCGCGTTGCTGGATATATCTCAGACAAAACAGAACCCACGGCTCACAAAACGTCGTTCAGGCTATCCAGAACTCCTGCAACTACTTCTTCTACGAGGTGGGCAACCGCCTTGGCATAAAGACGATGAACTCCTACGGCAGAATGCTCGGTCTCGGCGAACCGACGGGCATCGAGCTTGCCGAAAAAAGCGGAATTTTAGCAGGTCCCGACTATAGCGAAAGCGTAGGCAACATCTGGAATCCCGGTAACACGCTTCAGGCGGCAATCGGTCAGTCGGACAACACGTTTACACCTATTCAGCTCTGTATGTACACGGGTACGCTGATTAACGGCGGCACGCGCTATCGCGCACACCTTCTCCGCGAGGTTAAAAAGTATCCGAGCGGGGAACTCGTAAAAGCGGTCGAACCGGAAATTCTTGATAAAATCGAATTTAAAGCGGGCATTCTCCCCACCATAAAAAGCGCAATGAAGGACGTTGTCGAAAGCGGCTCGGCAGCAAGGATCTTCCGCCGTTACGACATCTCCGTCGGCGGTAAAACGGGTACTGCACAGGTCGGCGGCAAGAGGAGCGACAACGCTCTCTTTATCGGCTTTGCCCCGTACGACGAGCCTAAAATCGCCGTTTCGGTAGTAATTGAGCAAGGCGCAAACGGAACGGATGCCGCATACACCGCAAAAGCTCTTTACGATACCTACCTCAAGGGCGAAGCGTACGTGAGACTTGAAAATCAATAGAAAGATAAATTAAAGTTTAGCAGAGCATCTATGTCAATGACAATGTAGGGGCTGGCGCCTTCGACAGCCCGCGAACCATTGCAAAAACGGGACGTCGAGGGCGCCGTCCCCTACCGCATTTGTTGGGTTTTGTGTTCTCATAACCTTTAATTTACAACAAACATATGACGAAATACGAACTTGGACGCATCGCGGCGGCGGAGCTTGAAAAGCTTTATCCCGATGCCGCCTGCTCCCTCGAATACGAGGGCGAACCCTGGAAGCTGCTCGTTATGGCGCGGCTCTCGGCACAGTGTACCGACGCGCGCGTAAACGTAGTTTCAAAGGAACTGTGGAAAAAATATCCCACGCAAAAAGCACTTGCAAGCGCAGACCTTTGCGAGCTTGAAGAAATCGTGCGCCCGTGCGGACTGTACAAGACAAAGGCAAAATCGATTCTCGAAACGGCAAAAATAATCGAAAACGAGTACGGCGGAAAGATTCCGCAGACTATGGACGAACTGCTAATGCTCCCCGGAATCGGCCGCAAAATCGCAAACCTTATGCTCGGTGACCTTTTCGGGCAGCCGAATATCGTTACCGACACCCACTGCATCCGCATCTGCGGCAGACTCGGGTTTTATCCCGAAAGCGAAAAGTCTCCCGCAAAAATTGAAAAAATCCTTGCAAAATTCATTGAAAAACCCATTCAGTCGGACTTTTGCCACCGCATTGTCCTCTTTGGACGCGATATTTGCACCGCGCGAAGCCCAAAATGCGAGGATTGTCCGCTTAAAGACGTATGTAAGCATATAAAATGTAAAAAATAGTTTGCATTTTATATTAATAAGGTATATAATAACTTTATATGTAATATTTTTAAGAGGTTAAAACTATGCAGAGAACAACTATCAAAAGTATTTACGCTGCGGCTGAAAAATTTGCCGACAGCAAAATCACTGTAGGCGGCTGGGCGCGCTCCATCCGCGCAAGCAACGCCTTCGGTTTCATCGAACTCAACGACGGCAGCGCTTTCGGCAATCTGCAGGTAGTTTTTGAAGCTGATAAACTTGACAACTACTCCGAAATAGCAAAGCAGAATATCGGTGCCGCTTTCGTTATCACAGGCACTCTCGTCCTCACTCCCGAGGCAAAGCAGCCTTTTGAGCTTAAGGCAGAGGCAATTGAGGTTGAGGGCACTTCTACCCCCGAATACCCTCTCCAGAAAAAGAGACATTCTCCCGAGTTCCTTCGCACTATCGCACATCTCCGCCCCAGAGCAAATCTGTACAGCGCGGTTTTCCGTGTTCGCAGTGAGTGCGCTTTTGCTATCCACAAATTCTTTAACGAGCGCGGCTTCGTTTACGTAAACACTCCCATCATCACCACCTCCGACTGCGAAGGCGCAGGCGAGATGTTCCGCGTTACCACTCTCGACCCCGAGAATATTCCGCTCACCGAGGACGGCAAGGTTGACTATTCCAAGGACTTCTTCGGCAAGCCTACCTCCCTCACCGTTTCCGGTCAGCTTAACGGTGAAACCTATGCAATGGCTTTCGGTAACATCTACACCTTCGGACCCACCTTCCGCGCAGAACGCTCTAACACTCAGCGCCATGCGGCAGAATTCTGGATGATGGAGCCCGAAATGGCTTTTGCCGACCTCGTTGACGATATGAATATCGCCGAGGATATGATTAAATTCGTGGTTCGCCACGTTATGGACACATGCGCTCAGGAGCTTGAATTCTTCAATCTCCGCGTTGACCAGACCCTTCTCGAAAGACTCAACAACCTCGTTTCAAACGACTTTGCAAGAGTTACCTACACCGAAGCAATCAAGCTTCTTGAAGAAAGCGGAGCGCAGTTCGATTACCCCGTTTCCTGGGGCATCGATATGCAGACAGAGCACGAAAGATACCTCACCGAAAAGGTATTCGGCAAGCCCGTTTTCGTTACCGACTACCCCAAGGAAATCAAGGCATTCTATATGCGCCTCAACGACGACGGAAAGACCGTTGCGGCTATGGATATGCTCGTTCCCGGTGTCGGCGAACTTATCGGTGGCTCTCAGCGTGAAGAGCGCCTTGACTACCTCACTGCCGCTATGGAGCGTTGCGGCCTTAAGGAAGAGGACTATTGGTGGTACCTCGACCTCCGTCGCTTCGGCGGTACCAAGCACGCAGGCTTCGGCCTTGGCTTTGAACGTCTCGTTATGTACATCACCGGTGTTTCCAACATCCGTGACGTTGAAGCGTTCCCCAGAACCACAGGCTCTGCTGAGTTCTAATAAAAATATATCGGGAAGGGGTTTCCCTTCCCGTTTTGTTCCAAGGAGATTCTTTAATGAAATACGTAGACCTTTCAATAGAAGAAAAGCGCGAGCAGTTAAAGCGCGCGCAGATAGAATTTGACTGTCTGTGCAAACTCAAGCTTTCTCTCGACCTTTCGCGCGGCAAGCCTATCGGCGAACAGCTCGACCTCTCAAACAGAATGCTCGGTGAAATGGTGCTTGACCGCCACGAGTATATCAGCGAGAGCGGCGTTGACTACCGTAACTACGGTCTTCTCGACGGTATCCCCGAGGCGAAGGCGCTTTTCTCAGAGCTTCTCGAGGTGCCTGCAAAGAACGTTTTCGTCGGCGGCAACTCAAGCCTTAATATGATTTACGATGCACTCACTCGCCTTATGCTTTACGGCGCGCCCGGCATCGGCAAACCGTGGTGCAAGTATGACAAGGTTAAGTTCATCTGCCCCGCGCCCGGATACGACCGCCATTTCGCTATGCTCGAATCTCTCGGCATTGAGATGATCACGGTTGAGTACCTCGAAAACGGTCAGCCCGACATCGACAAAATCGAGGAGCTTGCAAAAGATCCCGACGTTCACGGAATTATCTGCGTTCCCAAGTACTCTAACCCCACCGGTGTTACCTATGCGCGTGACGTAGTCCGCAGACTCGTTAAAATGGAATGCGCTGCGCCCGACTTCCGCATCATCTGGGACAACGCGTACTTCATTCACGACGTTTACAGCGAAGAAAAACTCGCTAACATCTTTGAACTTGCCGCAAAGTACAATACCGAGGACAGAGTTCTTGAGTTTGCCTCTACGTCTAAAATCACCTTTCCCGGTGCAGGCGTTGCGGTAATGGTACTCAGCGACAACAATATGGCTCAGGCAAAGAAGCTTATCGGTGTACAGACCATCGGCGCCGACAAGCTCAATCAGGTAAGACACGTGCAGTTCCTCCGCGATGCCGAAAACGTTCGTCATCTTATGGAGCTTCATGCAGACATTATCCGCCCCAAGTTCGATATCGTACTTGAAACTCTCGAGGCAGAGCTTGGCGGTCTCGGCGTTGCAAGCTGGACCAAGCCTAACGGCGGCTACTTTATCAGCCTCACCGTTATGGACGGCTGTGCAAAGCGTATCTGGAGCCTTATGAAGCAGGCAGGCGGCGTTCTCACAGGCGCCGGCGCAACCTACCCCTACGGCAAGGATCCGCGCGATGCAAACCTCCGCCTTGCACCCACCTTCTCGGACATCCACGAGCTTGAAATTTGCATTCAGGCGCTCTCGGCGTGTGTCCGCCTCGCAACACTCGAAAAACTCCTCGCAGAGTAAAATAAACAAAAAAAACAAGGCTTATTCAGCCTTGTTTTTGTTTTTTAAAACATTCTCTATTCTTCTTCTGGTTTTATAAATCTTCAACTTCTGATATGCTGCATCACATCCGCCGCCATCATCTTTGCACTTTCTCAAACGTATGCATTCAGGATAAACAGGACATTTTCCACACATCTCTCTTGTATTCAATCTCTCACGAAAAGATGCTAATATCGAGGTGTCTACGCGATCACTAAATACGCTTCCAAAAGTATCCGTTTCCATTAGATGGTCGCATTTTCCCAGAAGTCCGTCTTGCGAGATGGTAACCGATTTGCGATTGTCCGCCATGCACCTATTTAAAGTCAACTTGTCTGAAAACTTTCTATGTATCTTAAGACCTTTTTGCGAGCAGTACTCTTCAAATGCAATTAGATTGTCGGTTAGTTCCATTCTCGATTGTGCCGTTCTTACAGGATTGTTTGGACCAACATTTTCATACAAACCAGCAGCATAAACAGAAAAACCTTCATATTCTCCAAAATAATGCCACAACTCATCAACAAGTTCATACATTTCTTTAACGTTATGATTATCCATATTCACACGAACGCTTACTTTTATGTCTGCATCCAACGCCTCTTTTATATTTGAAATTACTCGCCTATAAGGGCTCACGTCATCCTTGTAAATATACGCCTTGCATCTGTTATACGTTTCTTCAGTCCCATCTATCGCGACTTGAACTCTTTCTACATTCCATAAATCTTTAGCTTTTTCAATAACAGGTTTATCAAGCAAATACCCATTTGTTATCATAGAAGAAGTATATACAATTCCGTTTTCACGCAAGAAGATGCAAATAATGTCAATAACAGAATCGTTATATAAAGGTTCTCCTCCATACCATTGAATACTGATTTTATTCGAAGCTGTATCTTTAATAAATCTAGCTACTTCTTTTGCAGTTTCGTTGCTCATATGCGTACGAGCTTTATTTCTGCCCATTTGATAACAATAAAAGCATCTGGCGTTGCAATCAGAAGTGCTCATTACTACATAATGCGAATACTTGCCGTCTTTCTGATCGAGCATAGAAATAAAAT
>JAFYPS010000163.1 GCA_017547395.1 Clostridia bacterium | reverse complement strand
GGAGCGTCGGCTCGGTTGCAAGCGCACGCGCAATCTCAAGGCGGCGCTGCTTACCGTAAGGAAGGCTTGTTGCAAGCTCGTCTTTTACGTCAAGCAAATCAACCTTTTCAAGAAGAGCAAGCACCTTTTCGCGCATCTGCTTTTCTTCCTTATAGTTGAGCATAAACGTAGCTGTAAACAAATTGCTCTTTTTACGCATATGCATAGCGACAAGTACGTTTTCAAAAACAGTCATAGACTTGAAAAGTCGGATGTTCTGGAAGGTACGCGCAATACCGAGTTTTGTGATTTTGTCGGGAGTCTTTACAAGGCGCTTTGTATATACGCCCTTGTTCTCGCCGGCATAAAGACGCTTCATTTTACCGTGAGGATAGCTTTCAACAATAGCCTTATCCTCGAAGGAAACGCGGCCGTTAGAAGGCTCATAAACGCCTGTAACAACGTTGAACGCCGTAGTCTTACCGGCACCGTTAGGACCGATAAGCGAAACTATCTCTCCCTCATTTACCTCAAGGGAAAGGTTGTTTACAGCGACAACGCCGCCAAACTGCATAGTTACGTCTTCAAGCTTAAGAAGGTTTTTCATTTTACGCTACCTCCTTTTCTGCTTTTTTAGTCTTTTTCTCTTTGAGGCTCTTATTAATGTTCTTGATACCGTTTACAATTCTCTCGGTAGAGAACTCCTTGTCGCCCATAATGCCGCGACGGAAGAAGAGCACGATTATCATAATTACTGCCGAGAATACAACAAGGCGGAAGCCGTTACGTGTAAGTCCGGGAATAACGTCGGGAGTATCAAGGAAACGGAGCCACCACTCGGAGCATGCAATGTAAAGGAAGCTTGCAATTACAGAGCCGCTGAGGCTTCCGATACCGCCGATAACTACGATAAGAAGAATCTCATAAGTAAGCGTCGTTGTAAACGGTTTTGCCTGAATGGTGTTCTGATACATAGCAAAGAGTGCGCCGCCAATACCCGCAAAGAATGAGCTGATAACGAAGGAAAGCATCTTATGCTTTGCAAGGTTGATACCCATTGCCTCTGCCGCAACCTCATCGTCACGGATTGCCTTGAAGGCACGGCCGTAGGTGGACTTGATGAGCAATGCAATTATAGCAATGCAAAGTCCGGAGATAAGGAAGTATGGCGTAATTGTGTTGAAGTAGGGGTAACTGCGGAGCTGATTTGAACCGTTGGTGAGAGCGCCGAGTCCCTTCCACTGACAGATTGCACGGAGAATTTCCGCAAATCCGAGAGAAGCGATTGCAAGATAGTCGCTCTTGAGACGGAGTACGGGCAAGCCGATAAAGTATGCAAAAAGAGCCGCAACCGCGCCTGCAAGAATAATTGCAACCGCCACGGGAAGTACAAACTGCACAATGCCGCCAACCTCTTCGCCTGCGGCATTTACGGTAGTATAGTACTTGTAAACGGAAAGACGTGCGTCGGTAGGAATGGTGAAAATGGCGTAAGTATATGCACCGAGAAGCATAAAGCCCGCCTGACCGAGTGAGAAAAGTCCCGTAAAGCCGTTAAGCAGGTTCATAGATACTGCAACGAGTGCAAATACCGCACCCTTCTGAAGCACCTTGAACTTGATATCGTAGCTGGGAAGGAACTGGTCTGCAAGGAAAACAAGCGCGAAGAGAACGACAAGCAACGCTATGTCAACTATTCTGTAGTTAAACTTTTTAGTTTTCATTTTCGTCCTCCTTTATACCTTATCTGTAGTCTTTTCGCCAAAGATACCCGTAGGTCTGACGCAAAGAACAATAATCAGAAGTGCAAAGGTAAACGCATCCGAGAAGATGGAGAACTCTGTACTTGCCTTGATGATATTTTCGCAAATGCCGATGATAAATGCACCGACAACCGCACCGGGGATAGAGCCGATGCCGCCGAAAACTGCGGCAACGAACGCCTTGAGTCCGGGCATCGCACCCGAAGTAGGCGTTACCGACTGGTAACTTGAGAAGTAAAGAAGCGAGCCGATACAAGCAAGGAACGAACCGATAATAAACGTGGTACTGATAACCTTGTTGATCTTGATGCCCATAAGCTGCGAGGTCTCAAAGTCCTTGGAAACTGCGCGCATAGCCATACCAATCTTGGTGTAGCGGATAATAACAACGAGCAGAACAACAAGAATAATAGTGAGAATAGGGGTAAGCACCGTAACACGCTTTGTCGTCGCACCGAAAACTGTAATCATATCGGTTATCCAGGGGAGTGCGGGATACGTCTGCGGGAGACCGCCCGTTATATAAAGTGCAAGGTTCTGGATAAGGTAAGATACGCCGATTGCGGAAATCATTACCGACATACGCGGCGCACTTCTGAGCGGTTTATAAGCCGCACGTTCGATAAGAAAACCGAGAAGCACGGTTGCAATAATAACAACAGGTACTGCATAATAAAGCGGCATAGCGGTAGTAAGATATACGATAATAAGTCCCGATGCCATAAATACGTCGCCGTGAGCGAAGTTGATAAGGCGAAGGATGCCGTATACCATGGTATATCCGATAGCGATGAGCGCATACTGACCGCCCGCGGAAATACCGGCTAAAATGTGGTCTATGGTAACGTTCATAAGAAATCCTCTCTTATGTATTTTTCTTCCTGTGTATAGTTTCAGGCCGTCGTGAAAAGGCAGAAAGGGCATTTTTCTGCCCTCTCAAAGCGACCCGAAAAATCAAGGCAAGGGCTTGACGGAAAAACCGCCAAGCCCTTCCTCTATATAGGTCGGTTAATTATTAGTTAACGCCCTGCTCCTTAACGAAGTCCCAAAGAGCGGTTTCGGTGTTAACCTTCTTGATGTAAGCAGTAGTTCTTACTGCGTCACCGTTATCGTCACCTGCGAAGGTGATAGCACCGGTAACGCCGGTAAAGTTAACGTTCCAGATAGCTGCCATTACGTCAGCGGGCTTGGTGGAACCTGCTGCCTTAAGAGCCTCAAGAGCGGTGAAGTATGCATCGTAACCCATTGCAGAAACTGCTGCGATCTTGGAGTCGCCGCCGTTGTCGGTAAGGTTCTGGCTATTGCCTTCGATCCAAGCCTTGAAACCGTTATCGAACTCTGCATTACCGCCTTCCTGATAGAAGGTAGTAACCTGAATGTCTACGTCCTTACCGGATGCAGCTGCAAGAATCTGGTTGGAGTCCCAGGTATCGCCTGCCATAAGGGTAACGTCAGCGCCCTTAGCAGCAGCCTGTTCAACGATAAGCTGAGCATAGTTGGTGGAAGTAGGAGCGAAGATAACTTCTGCACCTGCATTGATTGCATTTGCAATGTAGGAGTTGAAGTCAGAGGTATTTTCGGGGAAGTTTGCGTTCTCTACAGTGCCGCCGAGAGCCTTGAAAGCTTCGGTGAAGTAGTGAGCAAGACCTTCGTCATAGTCGTTGCCGTTTTCAGCGAGAGTGTATGCCTTGGTGTATCCAAGCTCGTTGAAAGCATAGTTAGCAAGAACGGTGCCCTGGAAAGGATCGAGGAAGCAGATACGGAAGTAGTGATCGTTACCCTCGGTTACCTGGGGGTTGGTGCAGGTTACGCCGATTGCAGGAACGCCTGCGTTCTTGAACGTGTCGGAAGCTGCGATAGAAACGCCGGAGCCGTAAGAACCGAGAACTACAGATACGCCTGCGCTGAGAAGCTCTGCAGCAGCGGTGGGAGCCTTGTCGTTAGAAGACTGGTTATCTGCATAAACGAGCTCTACTTTGTAGGTTTCGCCGCCGATCTCAACAGTGGGGCAAACAGAGTTAGCATACTTGATGCCGAGAGTTTCCTGCTTACCGCCTGCGCCGTTGGATCCGGATGCGGGCTCATAAACACCGATTTTTACAACTTTTTCATCAGATTTGGTCTCGCTGCCACATGCTGCGAATACAGTTACAAGCATAAGTGCTGCGAGAACGAGAGCAACTATTTTCTTCATAGTTGGTTCCTCCAATAGTATAATTTTTCCTTTTTTTTAGGAATGTTGTTATAATTATAACTTTTTTATATATAAAATGCAATAGGTTTTTGCATTTTTGTATATTATTGCCTTGCAAGCATCTGAAGTTTTACAATGCTTTTCTTTCCTATTTTCATTTAAATGAAGGTTTAAAAATCCAAAATTTCATTTGCGTATTTACATAAACCGTTTTAAGTGGTATAATTTCCTTAATTTCACAAAAGGAGTCAAAAATGCCACTTTCAGGAACGCTTATCAACTGTATTCTTGTTGTATCCGGCTCTGTCGCCGGACTTATTTTTAAAAAGCTTATGTCAGAGAGACTCAAAAGTTCTCTGCTTCAGGCTGTCAGCCTTATCGTTATGTTTGTCGGCATCGGCGGCGCGGTAAGCGCTGCGCTTACGTTTGAAAACGGCAAGTTCGGAACAAAAGACACGCTTGTTATGATTCTCTCGATAGTCATAGGTACTGTCATAGGAGAACTTATCAACATAGAAAAAAGGCTCGACACGTTCGGCGCATTCTGCCAGCGAAAGCTCGTTAAAGGAAATGAAAAATCGACGTTTGGCGAAGGACTTGTAACCGCTTCTCTCTTATTCTGTGTAGGCGCAATGGCGGTTGTCGGCTCACTTGACAACGGTATCCGCGGCGACAACTCAACTCTCGTTGCAAAAGGTATAATCGACTGTATCACATCAATGGTTCTTGCTTCGACACTTGGCATCGGCGTTGCTTTTTCCGCAGTTCCGATTCTTATTTATCAGGGCGCAATCTCACTCCTTGGCGTTTATATCGAACCGTTCCTCTCTGCCGCGATTATCTCACAGATGTCATTTACAGGCTCTATCCTGATTTTTGCAATAGGCATAAACGTTCTCGGCACTACCAAAATCAAGGTTGGCAATATGCTCCCCGCAGTATTTATGCCGATTGTTTTTGATTTATTAATAAAATTGTGGAATATGATAGCGTAAATTGAGTTAGCGGTGCACCAATGTCAATGACAATGGTAGGGGACGGCGGTTTACCGCAACGCGACCAAAGGTCGCAATGGCGCCACTCGACGTCCCGTTTTTGCAAAGGTTCACGGGCTGTCGAAGGCGCCAGCCCCTACCGGTTTGAGGTCTTCAATTTACTTTGCTAAACACTACTTCATCTAAAAAGCAAAATCCGTCCTTTTCAGGACGGATTTTCATTTGCCTTATTACTGTGCTTTTTTGTTCTTTCTGTCTGCAAAGTAGCCGATAATCATAAATATCGCGAACACGATGAGGTAGTAAACAACACTGATCTTGTGCGATACAATTGCCGCATAAACGATGAAAATACTGCCGCAAAGCGCGAAGAACGGGATTACGAAGCGCTTGAAGAAACCGAATTCCTTGCCCTTGATCATAAACGCGATGAATACGGGAACGTACATTGCATAAATTGTGATAACCGGAAGCTCGGAAGAGTCGAATCCATAAGGTCCGAACCAGCCTGCAAGATTGCCTGCATAGAAGTAGAAGAACCAGAACATTACGTAGAAAAGTCCAAGGATGGAGGAGTTGGTAGGCATATTGGTAGCCTCGTCAACCTGATTGAAAAGTTCTACCTTGGGGCCTCTGTTACGTGCTGCCATGGTATATGCTCCTCTTGTACAAGCGAGCATAAGGCCGTTGAGTGTGCCAAGGCAGGAAATTGCAACAAAGAGGTTAAGGATTGCACCGATTCCCGAGCCGAAGAGACTGGAGAACGCAAGGTCTGCGCCGCCTACAAGAAGCTCGCTCATATTAGCGCTACCCGCAAAACCGAGATTATAAAGTACGCATATCGCCATAACGATAAGAGTACCGATTGTAAGTGCTATAGGAAGATTTTTCTTTGCATTCTTGATTTCCGCATTAATGCTTGTAGCAATAATCCATCCCTCATATGCAAACGAGGTAGACACGATGCCGGCAAAGAAGAGCGACATCACACTGCCGACAGCCTGTCCGTCTGCAGGAGTAGGAACGTATGCAAAGTTACCCGTGAGAGTGCCGTTTGCAAGGCCTACGATAACGCCGACAATACCCAAAAGAAGAAGCGGGATAAGCTTGATAACGGTAGTTGCTACCTGATATTTACCTGCAAGCTTGGGAGAGAGCGAGTTGAGGACGTAGCTGAAAATCATATACACCAGAGTGATTACCATACACTCGTGGCTGACTATGGGATTGATCGGGTTTTCCGCAAGTGCGGGAATAACCGAATTTGCAAAAACTATCGTATATCTTGCCGAAACCCAGGCAAGAACGCCGGTCATTGCGGGGAGATAAACTGCCTCTACAAACCAGGCTACATAATACCCATAGTTTTTACCTATAAGTGCCTCTGCATAGTCAACTACACCGCCGACTTTT
>JAFYPS010000001.1 GCA_017547395.1 Clostridia bacterium | reverse complement strand
GGTTCCCTTTGATAAGACCGAGCGTGGCACTGACGTTATTCTTCATATAAACTCGGAGGGCGAAGAGTATCTTAACGCGGCAAAGCTTCGTGAGGTGCTTGAAAAATACTGTTCGTTTATGCCTGGTGAAATTTACTTTGCTGACGAGGATGCAGAAGTAAAAGAGGATGAGGAAGCAAAGGAAGAACCGATAAATGACACGCTTCCCCTGTGGCAGAAGGCGCCTTCGGAGTGTACCGACGAAGAGTACAAAGCATTCTATCACAAGGTGTTCGGAGACTTTAACGACCCGCTTTTCTGGATCCACATCAAAGCGGACTATCCCCTTAACTTCAAGGGAATCCTCTATTTCCCGAAACTCACACACGAGTTTGCAAATATGGAGGGACAGGTAAAGCTCTATTACAATCAGGTGTTCGTTGCCGACAATATCAAGGAAGTTATTCCCGAATATCTGCTTATGCTCCGCGGCGTGCTTGACTGTCCCGAGCTTCCGCTCAACGTTTCGAGAAGCTATCTTCAGAACAACGGATACGTTTCAAAAATTTCGGCGCATATCGTAAAAAAGGTTGCGGACAAGCTTACGTCACTTTTCAAAAACGATCGCGAGAACTACGAAAAGATGTGGGGCGACGTCAAAACCTTCTGTGAATATGCGGCGCTCTGCGACAGAAAGTTTTACGACAAGGCAAAGGACGCGCTTCTTATGGAGGTTGTTCACGGCGGTTTCGTAACTCTCGGAGAGTATCTTGACGGTGCAAAGGAAACAAATGAAAACACTGTTTACTATGCATCCGATATCGAACTTCAGGCACAGTATATCTCTATGCTCGAGGACAAGGGAATCAAGGTAGTGAACTTCCCGCAGATGATAGACGGTCAGTTTGTGCAGATGCTTGAGGGCGTTAATGCAAACGTTAAATTTATGAGAGTTGACTCGGGCGTAGCCGATGCGCTTAAGGGAGAGGGCGAAACCGAGCATTCCGAAAAGCTTGAAAAGCTTTTCCGCGAGGCTTCGGGTAACGAAAAGCTTGCGGTCAAGTGCGAAAAGCTTGCAGATGCAACCGTTCCCGCCATCCTCACAGTCAGCGAGGAGAGCCGCAGAATGGAGGATATGATAAAGCTTTACTCTGCAGGCGGTATGAATATGGGCGGAGGATTTGCAGCCGAGAGCAGTCTTATCGTCAACGTTGAAAATCCCCTCATAAAGAAGCTGTCCGAAGAGGAAAACGAGATTTCTCCCGTTCTTGCAAAGCAGATTTATTCGCTTGCGGTTCTTTCACAGCGCCGCTTTGACGAAAAGGAAATGAAAGAGTTCCTCAGCAGCAGTTATTCGCTGCTCGAAAAATTCATATGAAAATAAGAGAAGAACACCTTCAGAATGCGGCTGACAATATAGCCCGCTATTTTGAAAAGGAAGGCGCACTTGGCGAGCGTATGCGCGCAAATTACGCCGAGCTTGCGGCATTTGCCGCGGATAGGGCGGCAAGAGAAATCCGTATGCGCGAGTTTTTTTCGTCGGGTGCGCAGATTACCTCCTGCTTTGACGCGGAAATATCGCTTGACACTGATTACGGTGCAATTGACGAAAGCCAGCCGTTTGCAGATGCGAAAATTGCCGTTAACGATGCTATGCATATCGCGGATTTTTGCAAAATGACAACCGAGCAGCTTAAAAACACCGCGCGGCTCCGCCCGTCACCTCTGCTTTTTGTAGGCGGAGAAAAGATAGTCGGCGGAAAGGTGTCTTTTACCGAAAGCGAGGTGCTGAAAAAGGCGTTTGCCTTGCTTTCAAGGGGACATTCGCAGTTTTGTGCGGCTTACGTTTCCTCATTTACCGAGGCTTGCGAGGACACTTTGTCGGGACTTTCGGACTTTTGCATTCTGCCAATCGAGAATTCGCGCGAGGGAATACTTACCAGCATATATTCGCTGATTGAGAAATACGAGCTTTTCATATGCAACGTATGCGTGATTGAAAGTGGTGAGGTTTCTACAAAATTTGCATTGCTTTGCAGAAATGCATGTGGTATAATTGACAGTGTAAAGCAGCAGTGCATAACACTGCGCCTTTTCGGCAAGGATGATTTCTCAGCGTCGCGCATTTCTATCGGCGCTGACGTTATCGGAGTGACCTGCAAAAGTACAATTTCGGTTCCGCTTGGATATACCGACGGATATGCCGACGTGTGTACCTTTTGCGGCAACGGTGAGGATTTGTTTTCCTTTTTACTTTATCTTGGGGCAAAGAGGATAGGCTACACCCTTGTCGGAGTATATGAAAATGTGTAAAGGAATCGATATGAAACAGGAATACAGTTACAGAACGCGCGGCGTTTGCAGCAGAATGATAAATATAGCGGTTGAGGACGGAATAATCACCGAGGTGAAGTTTGTCGGTGGCTGCAACGGAAATACCCAGGGAATATCCGCGCTTATCCGCGGAATGAAGGTTGAGGAAGCAATTTCCCGCCTTGACGGTATTGACTGCGGCGGACGCGGCACGTCTTGCCCCGACCAGCTCGCTCACGCTTTAAAGGAAATTCTTGCGAAATAAATATATTGTCGCAAATGCGGCAGAACGGAGAAAAATATGACATATATGCAGGAATATAAGAAGTGGCTTGACAGCCCCGTTCTTGATGAAGAGAGTAAAAAAGAACTTCTTGCTATTGCGAACGATGAAAACGAGATACAGATGCGTTTTCTCGGATATCTTACTTTTGGTACAGGCGGTCTTCGCGGTACTATGGGCGCAGGTATAAATAAAATGAACGTTTATACCGTTGCACACGCTACTCAGGGTATGGCAGAAATGATTAAGCTTGAGGGCAAAGAGGCGGCAGAGCGCGGTGTTGCTATCGCATACGACAGCCGCAATAACTCCGAGATTTTCTCGCGCACTGCGGCAAGCGTGCTCAGCGCAAACGGAATCAAGGCGTACATTTTTGACGGTGTCCGTCCCACTCCCGAGCTTTCTTTTGCTATCCGCCACCTCGGATGCATAGCGGGTATCAACATCACTGCATCCCATAACCCCAAGGAATATAACGGCTACAAGGCTTATTGGGAGGACGGCGCACAGCTTCCTCCGCAGCACGCCGATACCGTTTCTGCCAAGACTGCAGAGCTTGACATCTTTGCCGACGTTAAAAAAGATGCTTTTGACGAGGCGGTAAAGGCAGGCAAAATCGTGATAATAGGCGAAGAGATTGACAAGATTTATCTTGAAAACGTACTTGCCCAGCGCGTAAAGGCTGATGCGGTTGCAAAAGTTGCAGACGATTTTGCCGTTGTTTACACACCTCTTCACGGCGCAGGCTACAGACTTGTTCCAAAGGCACTTCGCGAGGTAGGTGTAAAGAAACTTTATACCGTAGACGAGCAGATGGTGCTTGACGGCAATTTCCCGACCGTTAAAAAGCCCAATCCCGAGCTTCCCGATGCGTTCAATCTCGGTGTTGAACTTGCAAACAAGGTTGGCAGTGACATTATAGTTGCAACCGACCCCGACAGTGACCGTATGGGCGCTATGACAAGAACTGCGGACGGCTCTTTCGTTACCATTACGGGTAACCAGATGGCGGCGCTTCTTCTTGAATACATCTTCTCTGCACTTAAAGAGGGCGAGGGCATTCCCGCGGATGCATATGCCGTAAAGACAATCGTTTCCACCGAACTTGCTGCCGCTATCTGCAAGGCAAACGGCGTTAAGATTTACAACGTTCTTACCGGCTTTAAGTTTATCGGTGAGGTTATAAAGAACCATGAAATAAAAGGAGAGGGAACCTTCCTTCTCGGCTTTGAAGAAAGCTACGGATACCTCAAGGGCACTTATGCGCGCGACAAGGACGCGGTCTGCGCGGCTACTCTTGCAGTAGAGATGGCGGCTTATTACAAGGCAAAGAATATGACCCTTTACGATGCGCTTCAGGCTATCTATGCAAAGTACGGCTACTATGGCGAAAAGACGCTTGATATCGCTATGGAAGGACTTGACGGAATTGAGCGTCGCGTTAAGATAATGAAGGATCTTCACGACAATCCTCCCTCAACTTTTGCAGGCTACAAGGCAAACTACATCGGCGACTACCTCAAGGAAACCATCACCTATGCGGACGGCAGGGTAGAGCCTACCGGTCTTCCTAAGTCCGACGTTGTAACGTTCGGTCTTGAGAACGGTGACGTTGCGGTTGTACGTCCCTCCGGCACAGAGCCTAAAGTCAAGATTTACTTCCTTGCAAGCGACAAGACCGCTGATGCTCTTAAAGACAAAATTGACCTTTATATTAAAGAGTCAGGGACTCTCGTTAAACAGTAAACGGTAAAAAAATCGCCGCTCATTGAGCGGCAATTTTTTTTCAATTGATTTTTAAAGAAGGATGGTAGTTAATATATAAAAAATTGCAGGTTATATGAAAAAAATCGCAGTTTTTTCGGCAAACTATTGACTTGATTTGTACATTTTGCTAAAATTGATTTGCAAAATTTAAACTCAGGAGGAAAAAATATGAGAAAATTATTTGCACTGCTCTTTGCTGTGATTGTTCTTGCAATCGGAGTAAGCGCAGCCGAAATCGTTGTTTATGAAAATGATTTTTCTGAAGACGACCTTTCTTTTTTGAGAATGTATGGCAGTATGCAGATTGTCAACGGCGGTCTTAAGGCTGTCGGAAGCGGTACAAGTGCATACGTTGCATACGACCTTCCCGAAGAATATAAGGGAATGGACTACAGAGTAGATGTTGACATCCGCGACAATACTGCTATGGCGGGTGTACTTGTAGGCGCTACAAGCGATACGCTTAAGCAGGAGCCTTCCTACTTCTCCGGCTACGTAGCTACAACTACAGGCTCAGGCACTATTTATCACGCCTTTTTCAATGAGACCGGCTGGGGCGGCACGTTTGCTCCCAACTCCGATCCCATTCCGAGAGATTTCCACCTTTCCGTAACAGTTTACAAGGGTGCGTCAACTCTTCGCGTTACTTCTCTTGAAGACGGAAGTCTCATCTACGAAAGCAGATATGAGCCCGGCGACGGTGAAGGCGATATTTACAAGACTTTTACCTCTACCACAGGTCTTCGTCAGTATTATTCCGACGTAGGTTACTTTGACAACTTCAAGGTTACCGTACTTGTGGATGACAAGCTCCCCACAATGAGCACAGGTCTTACCTTTGGCGATACCGCATTCAAGACAAGCGGAATTACAGTGAGCGACGGTGTTGCAACCGGTACCGGTGCAATGCTTCCCGAAAAGGCTCTTACCGGTGAGTACAGAATCAAGGCAAGCCTTGCAAACGAGAACATCTCCCGTGTTTACTTCGGTATGAAGGACGCGTTGAACGGCTACACCGTAGAATTCAACGAAGAGGCTCAGGACATGACTCTTTTCAAGATCGTTGACGGCAAGTTTGAGATTCTCCAGAAGAGAAGAACCGCTGTCCGCAACGGATTTACCGACGTTATAGTTGACGTGCACGACGGTATGGCTACCATTATTTACGATAACTATTTCGAGGGTGAGAAGTCTCTCCCCAAGATGGAGTTATATCTTGACAATACCGACGGTAAGTTCGGTTACTGGCTTGAGGGCGGTAAGCTTTCAGGCGTAACAAACGGTGCGAGCACCGTTACTCTTGCAGAGGCTACCTATACCAATGCAGTTAACTTTGGTGCAGACCCCGATATGCTCTTCTACGAGGGCACGTACTACCTCTACACCTACGAGGGTAACGACGGTAACAGCATTTTCCGCGTATATACCTCTCCTGACCTTGCAAACTTCACTCCCAGAAACTTCATCTTTGAGTGGGACCACGTAAATTACAGCAACGTAAACGGCAAGACCGCATGGAGTGCTAACGTATTCTATAACGAGAGCGACGGACTCTTCTATCTCACCTTTGCGGCAGAACAGATGGGTGCCGATACAACAAGACGCGTTTACTATGCATCCAGCGACTCGCCTCTCGGTCCCTTTGTTCACGACGGTCCTCTTGTTCCTATTAACCCCGACCACACCGAGATTGACGGACATGCATTCGTAGGCTATGACGGAAAGACTTATATGTCCTTCTCCCGTTATGACAAGGGCGGTACCGTATGGGTAGAAGAGGTTACCATCAAAGACGGCAAGATTATTGCTAAGCCCGAAACCGCTCAGCGTGCAGTATACCCCGATAAGCCTTGGGATAACGACGGCGCAGTTCGTCTTTGCGAGGGCGGCTTTGTATGGAAGCACGACGGTTACTACTATATGATTTATGCGACCGGCTCTTACTCCCGTCATTACGGTGAGGCTCTCGCAATTTCCAAGAGTCCTCTCGGTCCTTACGAGAAAATAGAGCTTAACCCCATTCTTAACTGGAACTATATTATCGACGGCCCCGGCGATGCACTTATGATCAACTCCCCCGACGGTGAGGAAACCTATATGATCTATCACCGCCATACCAAGATGAATTTTGAAGGCGGTACAAGAGAGGTTTGCGTTGACCTTGTTGAGTTTGTCGAGAATCCCGACGACCCGACCGGTCCCGACCTTCTTGTTCTCCGCGGACCTACGAGCACTCCTCAGAAGTTGCCCTCCAACAAGTATCGCTATGACGTAAACCGTGACGGCGCTGTTACTCTTGCTGATGCTATGATGGTGCTTGGCAAGGTTCGTTCAAACGACCTCTACAGCGGTTATTATGACGTAGACGCCAACGGTTCGCTCGGTATCAATGACGTTATGACGATTTTTGAAATGATTAAGTAAAGGAGAGAAACGATGAAAAGATTAATAGGCATAATTCTTGCGGCATTCCTGCTTCTCTCGGTTCTTTCTGTGACCGTATTCGCGGCAGATACAGTTGCATACGTTGCATATAATAAAGGTAATGACGAGTCAAACACCGGCCTTTCTGCAAACTCTCCCAAGAAGTCTGTTGACTTTAACGGCAAGGGCGTATTTCCTCTTGTAAAGGACGGCGGCACGGTAGTTGTCACCGAAAAGATGTATTTTGGCGAAAGTTATACTTGGAAAGCAAATGGTCCCGTTACCATTACCGCAAACTACAATGGCAGAAACTATATAAATACTTCTCCTGCAAGCAACCCTTCAACCGGCTCTGTAAAGGTTAAAAAAGGTTCACAGCTTTCCGTTGCCAGCGAACTTACTTTTGACAACGTAATTATTTTCTCCGAGCATGCAGCAGACGCAATTATCGTTGAAGACGGCGGCGTTCTTACAATCAACGAGAACGTAATCACCATGGGCGTTGGCGATTATATGTACAAGATCGTTGTTAAAAAGGGCGGTAAGGCTATCGTTAACGGCGGTACCTTCTCCTCTGTAACCGGTCTTGGCGAAATCGTTATCGGCGAAAAGGCAAACGTTATCAGCGATACTCCCGTTGTTGCAAACAGCTACGCTTTTGTAAACTTTAACAAGCCCGGCAGTGACAACAACGACGGTCTCTCTGCCGACACTCCTAAGCAGTCCTTCGGTACCACTGAAGGAAGAGGCGCAGCCGGTGTCCTTGCCGGAGGCGGTACACTTGTATTCCCCGGCAGAGGCTATCTTGGTGACAGCTACACCTGGAACGTTGCGGGCGATACTATCTTTACTGCTAACTTTGGCGGCGTGGACTATAAGAATCCCGAGCCTGCAAGCAACCCCACAAGCGGTATGTTCAAGATCAAGGGTGGTAAAACCTTTACCGTAGGAAGCAACGTTACCTTTAAGGATATGATTCTCTTCCACGAGGGTGAGCAGTGTACGATTCTCGTATCGGGCGGATCAACTCTTACGATCGACGAGTCGGTTATTACTATGAGTAACACCGATCGCTACTATAACATCATTGTATCTGCAGGCTGTTCGGCGATTATCAATGGCGGTACGTTTAATTCTATCGGCGGCGCCGGTAGCTACGTTATAGGCCCCAAGGCGACCGTTATCAATAAGGACGTTGACATAACCGCAAAGGAATACGTAGAAAACGTAGTAAAGACTATTTACCTTGACTATGACAAGGGCAGCAACTCCAACAACGGTGCTACTCCCGAGACCGCAGTAAAGAGCTACGGCGGCGGTGTATTCAAGCAGATTACCGTTGGCGGTACTATCGTTCTCAGCGGTAAATCCGTTATCGGTGGTGTTGCTCCCACTAACGTATACAACCTTCCCAATATGGCAAAGACGCTTACCTTCACCTCTGTATATGACGGTGTAGACTTCAGAGAAAAGGCAGAGTTCCTTATCAATGACGATACCGTATTCGTTATTTCCACAGACGTTGTAATGGACGGTCTCGTTATCCGCGGCAACTCCAAGGAAAGCATAATCCGCGTTGCAAACAATGCGGCACTTACTCTTACCGATTCCGTTGATTTCCGTCCTGCAATCAAGGATCCCGTTCCTTATACTATCGAGGTAGAGAAGGGCTCGTATCTCTTCATCGCTCCCACTCTTAAGGACAAGTTCACTATTAAGGGTGAGGGAACCGTTATCGATTACGTTGACGGATATTCCGAAATCGTTGGCGACCGTCTTGGCGGCAAGAAGTACGTTGAGCTTACTATCGGTTCTACCATAGCAGTTATCAACGGTGTTCCGAACGTTCTTGATGCAGCTCCTATCAACAGAAACAGCCGTACTATGCTCCCTGTTCGCTTCCTTGCAAATACCTTTGGTATCAGCAACGACGGCATCGAGTGGAACGACGCTACAAAGACTGCAACTCTCAAGAACGCAACCACAACCATCGTTATCACCATAGGTGCTCCTACCATGACCGTTAACGGTGCTCCTGTTGCTCTTGACTCTCCCGCAGTTATTGAAAACAGCCGTACTTATCTTCCCGTTCGTGTTATCGCAAACGCTCTCGGCGTTTCTAACGACAATATCTCCTGGAACGATAATACCAAGACTGCTACTCTTATCAAGTAACGTAAAAATAAAAGGGCTTGCCTCGGCAAGCCTTTTTGTTTTCGCTTTTTGTATAAATATGCAATAATTTGTGAAAAAACTTTCAAGAAACGCTTGACAATTAATGAAAAAAGTACTACAATCTATTCATATTTATTCATAATTATTCAGGAGGCAGATGCCATGAACAAGGAAAATATTAAAAAGGTAGTTCTCGCGTACTCGGGAGGACTTGATACTTCTATTATCATTCCGTGGCTTAAGGAAAACTATAATAACTGTGAGGTCATCGCGGTTTCGGGTAACGTAGGACAGGCTGACGAGCTTGAGGGGCTTGAAGAAAAGGCACTCAAGACCGGTGCATCCAAGCTTTACGTGCTTGACCTTACCGATGAGTATGTTGACGAGTACATTATTCCTTGCGTTAAGGCGGGTGCAGTTTATGAGGAATATCTCCTCGGCACAAGCCATGCACGTCCCTGTATCGCAAAGGGTCTTGTTGAAATAGCTCTTAAAGAGGGTGCCGATGCAATCTGCCACGGTTGCACGGGTAAGGGAAATGACCAGGTTCGTTTTGAACTTACCATCAAGCACTTTGCGCCCAATATGCCTATTATCGCTCCCTGGCGTGAGTGGGACATCAAGTCCCGTGAAGAGGAGATTGACTATGCCGAGGCGCATAACATTCCTCTTAAGATTAACCGTGAGACCAACTATTCCAAGGATAAGAACCTCTGGCATCTTTCACACGAGGGTCTTGACCTCGAGGATACCGGAAACGAGCCTCTGTATGAAAAGCCCGGCTTCCTTGAAATGGGTGTTTCTCCCATTCAGGCTCCCGACGTTCCGACCTATATCGAGCTTGACTTTGAAAAGGGAGTTCCCGTAGCGCTTGACGGTGAAAAGATGAGCGCAAAGAACATTATTCTCAAACTCAACGAGCTTGGCGGCGCAAACGGTATCGGTCTTCTTGACATTGTTGAAAACCGTCTTGTAGGTATGAAGTGCCGCGGCGTATATGAAACTCCCGGCGGAACTATTCTTTACAAGGCGCACAGTGTTCTTGAGAGCATCTGCCTTGACAAGATGACCCTCCACGAAAAGCAGAAGCTTTCTATCACTTATGCAGAGCTTGTTTATAACGGTCAGTGGTTTACTCCTCTTCGCGAGGCGCTTGCCGCATTTGTTGACAAGACTCAGGAAAAGGTTACCGGTAAGGTACGTCTTAAGCTTTATAAGGGTAATATGATTAACGCAGGCGTATGGAGCGACTACTCGCTTTACAGTGAAGAAATCGCAACCTTCGGCGAGAGCGACTATGATCAGAAGGACAGCGCCGGCTTTATCAACCTCTACGGACTTCCTATTAAGGTTCAGTCTATGGTTGATGCAAAAAATAATAAATAAAACTTTCCCCCACCGCATCATAATGTTTTCATTTTGATGCGGTGGGGCACTTGCTGATATTAAAACAGAAAGAATCAGGGTAAAACAATGGCAAAAATGTGGGCAGGCCGTACCGACGGCGAAACAAGTAAAATAGCCGACGATTTTAATTCGTCTATTCACTTTGACAGCCGTATGTACCGTCAGGACATAAAGGGAAGTATGGCGCATGCCGCAATGCTCGGCACAAAGGGAATTATAACCGCCGATGAAGCTGACACGCTTATTGACGGGCTTTCGGGAATACTGAATGACCTCGACAGCGGGGCTCTTGCTATTGATATGACTGCCGAGGACATTCATATGTTCGTTGAGCAGGAGCTTACAAACCGTCTTGGCGACGTCGGAAAAAAACTTCATACCGCGCGTAGCCGTAATGACCAGGTTGCCCTCGATTTGCGTATGTATCTGCGCGACGAGGTTGATACAATCAAGAAGCTTTTGCTTGAGCTGCTTTCGGCTGTTACGGATAAAGCAGAGGAATATAAGTTTGCCATTATGCCCGGCTACACACACCTTCAGCGTGCACAGCCTATCACCTTCGGTCATCATCTGATGGCTTATGCAATGATGCTTTTACGCGATATAGACCGTCTTTTCGACTGTAAAAAGCGTATGAACGTTTCTCCTATCGGATGT
This sequence comes from Clostridia bacterium, assembly GCA_017547395.1. The sequence goes on along the minus strand of JAFYPS010000001.1, from coordinate 7,933 downwards.
TGCGCCCTTGCGGGAACGACCTATGATACCGACAGATATTTTGAGGCTAAAAAGCTTGGCTTTGACTCTGTTGCGCTAAATTCGCTTGACGGTGTTTCGGACAGAGACTTCTGCGTAGAGCTTATGGCGGCGCTTTCCACGCTTATGATGCATCTTTCCCGTTTTTCCGAGGAGATTATCCTCTGGTCAAGCTGGGAGTTCAAGTTTGTTGAGCTTTCGGATGCGTTTACAACAGGTTCGTCGATTATGCCGCAGAAAAAGAATCCCGATATGGCAGAGCTTGTGCGCGGCAAGACCGGCAGAGTTTACGGCGACCTTTTCGCGTTGCTTACAACGCTGAAATCTCTTCCGCTTGCATACAACAAGGATATGCAGGAGGATAAGGAGAGCGTGTTCGACGCGTGCGACACCGTTAAAAACTGTCTCGAGGTTTTTGCGGGAATGGTTGCTACAATGACCGTTCTTCCCGCAAATATGAAAAAGGCTGCACAGGGCGGATTTATAAATGCAACCGACCTTGCAGACTATCTTGTTAAAAAAGGTATGCCTTTCCGCAGTGCATATAAAATTTCGGGCAAGCTCGTTGCGGACTGCATCGCGTGCGGCGCGGTGCTTGAAACGCTTCCTCTTGAAAAGTACAAAGAGGCAAGCGAACTTATCGAAGCTGATATTTATGATGAGATTTCTCTTGAAACCTGCGTGAAAAAGCGCATTTCGGAGGGCGGCACCTCGTTTGAATCCGTCGAAAAGCAGATAGAATCTGTAAAAGTAAGAATAAAAGAACTTGCTAAGTAGTTTGTTTGAGGTTGAGTATGAATTTTAAGGGTAAGAATTTTTTAAAGCTTCTTGATTTTACGCCGAGTGAAATCGATTATCTTATAAGCCTTGCGGCAAGACTCAAGGCTGAAAAAAAGAACGGTATTTCTCACCGTGTGCTGACAGGAAAGAATATTGCGCTGATTTTTGAAAAGACCAGCACGAGAACGCGTTGCGCCTTTGAGGTTGCGGCGGCTGATCTCGGTATGCATCCCGTTTATCTTGATCCGACAGGCTCGCAGATAGGTAAAAAAGAGAGCATTGCCGATACTGCACGCGTTCTTGGCAGAATGTTCGACGGCATAGAGTATCGCGGCTTCGGTCAGGAAATCGTAGAGGAGCTTGCAAAGTATGCGGGTGTACCCGTGTGGAACGGACTTACAAACGAATATCATCCTACGCAGATTCTTGCAGATTTTCTTACCGTAAAGGAGCATTTCGGTACGCTTAAGGGAAAGAAGCTTGTTTATTGCGGCGATGCACGCTATAATATGGGCAACTCGCTTATGGTAGGTTGCGCTAAGATGGGTATGCATTTTGTAGCCTGCGCTCCCAAAAAATATTTCCCCGATGCTGCATTGATTGAAACCTGTCAGGCGATAGCAAATGAAACGGGCGCAGTGCTTGAGTTTATCGAGGATCCGATGGTTGCAACCAAGGGTGCTGACGTTATCTACACAGACGTATGGGTTTCTATGGGCGAGCCTGCACAGGTGTGGGAAGAGCGCATAAACGACCTTACTCCGTATCGCGTTACCAAGGAAATGATGGACAATGCGGGCGAGCAGTGCCGATTTATGCATTGTCTGCCCGCGTTCCATGACGTTAAGACTACGGTAGGCAAGGATATTTACGAAAAGTTCGGACTTGAGTGTATGGAAGTCACCGACGAGGTGTTCGAAAGCGAAAAATCCATCGTCTTTGACGAGGCTGAAAACCGTATGCACACAATAAAAGCGATAATGTACGCGACTTTATAAGATAAATAAAAAATCTCTCCGTTTTCGGAGAGATTTTTTGTTTTTAAAGTTTTGAATAACCGTGGCAGTTTACAAGCGCGTCAATCTTTTCGCCATTTTTGCACAACGGGCATTCGTGCGAGGGGGCAACGATGTAGCCGTCAAGGTCGTTCGGGTTGAACGCGGATTGAACTGCAACCCCGTCAATTTCATCCTTGGTGGCGAAGATGGCAGCAACGCCTACGGTTGTACCGCCGTAATACTTGATAGCCTCCATTGCGCCGCGTACCGTATTACCCGATGCAACAGAAACTGCAAGAACAAGAACGTGCTTGCCTGCGATCATCGGAACGAGGTTGTCGCGGAAGAGAAGCTGATTTGACGTAGTAGCCTCAGGAGTAACTACGTAAACGGTGTTATGGGCGTTTATGTTCATAAAACTGCTCTTGGTAAGCTGATTTGCAAGGCAGGTGCCGATAACCTCTGTACCGTCAAGGCAGAGAATGGTATCGACGATGGTAGAAACGCTGTAATATGAGCAAAGCTCTTCTGCAACGGCTCTTGCCTCTGAAAGACGCGACTTCTGAGCAACCACGTCTATATAGTAGTTGGAGTGAGAGCCGCTTGTTGCAAAATGACCTTTAAGAACACGTAAAAAGAGATTTTTGCGCTTTGTGCTGAGTTTTAATACGTTAGAAGTTGGCATAACTAAACCTCCAAGAAAAAGTGTGTTATTATTTTACAATAAAAACAACAATTATGCAATAGAGTTTTTATTTTTCATTTACCACTCGGCATTTTTCAATGCCGTAGTATTTGAAGCATTCAACGGCATTTTTATCGAGTCTTTCGCCACATACCGCTATCGGAATTGCGGGGGGACACGACACGGATGCGCTTGCAAGTATTCTGCCGTATGCATCTGCAGTATCGATTTCCTCGCTTCTTGACATTGTGGCTTCTCTTGGTGACATTACCTTGCACAGCGAAGGGATTTTCGGCGCGGAAGATGTAATAGCGGGCGCTTTTTCGACCGATAAAAGCGCGCTTTCGAGTGCGCGCAATTCGCAGTCGGTATTTTCGGGAGTAAGCATCAGGGTTAAAAAATCACTGTCGTAAAACTCGCAGAAAATATTATGATTTGCAAGTATTTTCGCAAGGTCTGTACCCGTATAGCCGTATTCTTTTGCAAAAAATGTGATTTTAAGCGGCTCGTTTCCCAAAAGGGTGTATTCGTTTTTGCGGAGATTTTCCTTAAGCTCTGCAACCTTTTCGCAAAAGGCGGCGAGCTTTTCGCTATATCTGTCGGCGAGATAAGCGTTTGCCTTATCAAGCGACTGCAAAATCAGATACGACGGACTTGTTGAAGCAAAAAGTGACATTGCATCTTCGGCTCGAAGTGAAAAGACGGACGGTGCATTTTTTGAAATATGCAGATATCCGCCGCCTGTCAGCACCGGCAGCGTCTTGTGCGCAGAGTCGCAGCAAACGTCTGCTCCGAGAGTTATCGGGTGCATATCTTCTTTAAGGAATTTCAGGTACGCGCCATGTGCATTGTCTACGAGAAGCAGCACACCGTGCGCGTGGCAAATTTCCGAAAGAGAAGCAACGTCAAGAGTATTTCCGAGATAGTCCGGGCTTGTCACGTACACCGCTACGGGCAGGGAATCGGTTTTTTCAAAATAGTCCTTTAGCATTTCGCCGGTTACGTTGCAGGACATAATGCTTTCGTCACCGTAAAGCCAATCAATATCAAAATCAAGCAGAGCTGCGGCGCTTATAAACGTTTTGTGCGCATTTCTGCCCGCGGCAATAAGCGGCTTTTTGCCGCATATTTTCGCATACAGAACGGCAAGATACAGCATAGCGCGCACGGAGAGGGAGGAGCCTTCTGCCGAATAGAGAGTTTTTGCGCTGCCGAAAAGTGCCGCCGCATTTTCTTCGCTTTCTTTGATTATTCCACCGGCATTGTAAAGGACGTCGGCACCGTCGATCTCGGTGATGTCGAGCATCTCATACGAGCCTTTGCCCTTGTGCCCCGGCATATGCATACGAATGCTTTGGCTATCGTTGTATTCTTTTACGAAATCACAGATAGGTGTTTTCATTCTTCGTCAAGAGCCTTTGCCGCTTCAAGCATAATGGCGCATTCCATACGCTTTTTGAAGAGGTCGCAGCCGTACTTGTAAACGCCTTTGACAGAGCCGGTAGCGTGATATGCGTTAGCCGCACATCCGCCCGAGCAGTAGAGTCTTGCCCAGCAGGTTCTGCATTCCTCGCGTGAGTATACGTTGCACTCTGCAAATTCATCCTGTGCGGCGGTATTGGTAACACCTCCAAACACGTCGCCGAGTTTGTACTTTTCCTCTCCGACGAACTGATGGCAGGGATAAAGGTCGCCCCACGGTGTAACAGCCCTATATTCCGTACCCGAGCCGCAGCCCGAGATTCTCTTGTAAATGCAAGGACCGCTCTTGAGGTCTATCATATAGTGATAGAACGTAAACGGATCACCCTCGCGATGCTTTTTAAGCATAAGCTCTGCGAGCTTTTCGTACTGGTCGAGAACAATTTCCTTGTCTGCTTCGGCAAGAGCAGAAGGGTCGTCCGGTGCGCAGACAACCGGCTCCATGCTGAGTTCCTTGAAGCCAAGGTCGAGCATTACCTTGATATCGCTCAGAAAGTCGGGATTTGCATGAGTGAACGTGCCGCGCATATAGTAGTTTTTGCCGCCGCGCGCGTCTACAAGCTTCTTGAACTTCGGAACTATTTTTTCCCAGCTCCCGTTCCCCTCATAGTCAACGCGATAGCGGTCGTGAACTTCTTTTCTTCCGTCAAGGCTGAGAACAACGTTGCTCATCTCGCGATTAGCAAAATCAATCACGTCGTCATCAATGAGAATCCCGTTTGTGGTAAGCGTGAATCGAAAGTTTTTGCCCTTTTCCTTTTCGATTGAGCGGGCGTACTCAACAAGCTGCTTTACAACGTCAAAGTTCATAAGCGGCTCACCGCCGAAAAAGTCTACCTCAAGGTTGTGGCGGCTGCCGGAGTTTTCAACAAGAAAATCAAGTGCGCGTTTGCCTACCTCAAAGCTCATAAGACCGCGTTCTCCGTGGTACTTGCCCTGACTTGCAAAGCAGTATGAGCAGTTGAGGTTGCATACGTGCGCGATATGCAGACAAAGCGCCTTGACAACACCGGAGGTTTTCGCCTTGAGGTTGCCTGCTATCGGTTCGTACGTATCTTCGGTAAAGAGCTTGCCGTTTTTCTTCAGCTCGTCGAGCTGATCAAAGCATGAGAAAACCTCTTCTCGCGTAACGTCGGCTCTGTCTTGGTATTTTTCAAGAACGTATGCGGCAATTTTCTCTTTATCCTGCGTTTCATACATTCCGATTATGTCGTATGCAACCTCGTCAACAACGTGAACCGAGCCTGAGCATACGTCAAGGACGATGTTAAGACCGCCCAGTTTATAGCAATGAATCATTTTGTATCCTTTCAGAGTAAAAATGCCGCCTTGCGGCGGCATTTTCAGAAAACTTTAATTACTTGGTTTCCTTGTTCTCGCACTGCTGGTTAGCAATGCCGCAAGAGGTCTTGCAAGCGGACTGGCAAGAAGTCTGGCATTCGCCGCAGCCGCCTTCCTTGTTGCAAAGGTTCTTGGTTTCAAGAGTCTTAATGGTCATGGTTTTATCCTCCGATAAAATATATTTGTACTCTAAAATGATATCACATAAGGCGTAATAAGTCAATATTTTTATTCAAAATGCATTGTAAATAGTTTGCGGAGGTGGTAAAATAAACGAGTATAAGTATGAAGCTTTGTAAGAAAGGCTGTTTGTATGGGAAAATTTGACGGAATACTGATTTGCACCGACCTTGACGGAACGTTGTTCAGAAATGATAAGACTGTATCAAGTGAAAACGCTGAGGCGATGGAATACTTTAAAAAAGAGGGCGGATATTTCACGTTTGTTACGGGTAGAATGCCATTTTACGTTTCGGACGCGGTGAATGCGGTAAAGCCGAATGCTCCGATCGGGTGCAATAACGGCGGCGGACTTTACGATTGCGAAAAGGATGAATACGTCTGGTATGCACCTATGGAAAAGGACGCGACAGAGCTTGTAAAATATATTGATGAAAAATTTCCGGACGTGGGAATACAGGTCGGCACCTTGCACAATCTCTTTTTCTGCAAGGAAAACGAAACGATGGAGTACTTCAGAAGGGTAACGGGACTTGAAAATCTTGTTTGCCACTACACCGACGTAAAAGATCCGATAGTCAAGATTGTTTTCGGAACAGATGATGGAAATGTACTCTCGGCGGTTGCAGATGCATTGACTAAGCACCCGTATGCCAAGTACTTTGATATGGTCAAAACGGAAAGACGTCTGTTTGAAATACTGCCAAAGGGAGCAAAAAAGGGAGTCGTTATAAAAAAGCTCTGCAGCCATCTCGGAATTGATAAAAGCAGAACGTTTGCAATAGGCGATTACGATAACGATGCTTCGATGCTCCGCGAGGCGGGGATAGGAATAGCCGTTGCCAACGCCAGCGAGGCGGCAAAGGCGGCGGCGGATCATATTACCGTCAGCAATGAGGAAAACGCGATCGCGCGTGTAATCTGCGATATTGAAGAAGGAAAATTTGATATATAATTTGATATATAAAGGAGAATCTGACTATGGATATTTCAAGTGTTGATAAGAATTTTAAAATTGAAACGAAGATTAAAAAGGACGACATAAAATTCTATAACATTGAAAACGAGCCTTTTAAAACGTACGGAGTATATAAGGACGACGGTATGTACCGCCGAATGCCTGCCGACGTTGCAAAAAGCGTGAGCGAAGGAGTCTACAGACTTCACACAAATGCGTCCGGCGGAAGAGTGAGATTTGTTACCGACAGCCCATACGTTGCCGTTCATGCGCTCGTAGGCGGCTATGCCCCCGCGCCTAACTTCTCGGTTTCGGGTATAGCGTCATTTGACATATATGCGGGTACGCTCTATATGGGTACGGTTCTGCCTCCCGTTGCTTCTAAGGGAGAATTTGAGGGAGTCGTTGATTTTTATTCTGCTGAGGAACGCGAGATTACTGTCAATTTCCCCTCCTACTGCGACGTAAAAGAGGTGTATATAGGACTTGCCGAGGGCTCAAGCGTTAAGGAGCCGTCGCCGTATATGAATGAAAAGCCTATCGTTTATTACGGTTCGTCGATCACTCAGGGGGCTTCTTCGTCAAGACCGGGTATGATATATGAAAATATTTTGTCCAGAAGATTCAACTGCGATTACGTGAGCCTTGGTTTTGGCGGAAATGCAAAGGCTGAGGATTCTATGGCAGAGTACGTAAAAAATCTTGATATGTCCGTATTCGTATATGACTATGACCACAATGCACCCAATGCGGACTATCTCGAGGCGACGCATGAAAAGATGTTCAAAACCGTTCGCACGGCAAACCCCGATCTTCCTATAATTTTTATGTCCCGTCCGAGATTCAGATTGGTTGTCGAAGACGAGCGACGCCGCTCGATAGTTGAGACCACCTACAAAAACGCGCTTGCGGCGGGAGACAAAAACGTGTATTTCCTTGACGGAAAGGCACTTTCGGCACTCTGCGGATGTGACGGAATGGTAGAGGGAACACACCCTAACGACTTTGGATTTGTGTCTATGGCAAAGGCGTTAGGCGACGTGCTTGAAGAAATTTTCAGAAAAAAAGAATGGATTTAAATTATGAATATTCTGTCATTTGGCGAGGTCCTTTTTGACGTTTATCCCGATGAAAAATTTATAGGCGGTGCGCCTATGAATTTTGCCGCGCATTTTGTAAAGCAGGGTGGAAATGCGGCTATGATTTCCGCGCTTGGCAAGGACGAGCTTGGCGAGGCTGCAAAAAACTGCCTGAACGAGCTTTGCCTTGACACGTCTTTCGTTACTTATCCCGATAAAGAAACGGGAAAATGCCTTGTAACGCTTGACGAAAATCAGATTCCGTCATACAATCTGCTTTCCGACGTGGCGTACGATTACATATCCTGCGAGGGCGTTAAAGGCGATTTTGACGCGCTTTATTTCGGCACGCTTGCACTTCGCAGTGAGTACAACAGAAAATCCCTTTGCGCTTTGCTTGAGAGAGAAAAGT